>NZ_MWIG01000064.1:0-11614 GCF_002156145.1 Streptomyces sp. NRRL B-24572
GTCCCGTACCCCGCCCGTCTACCCTGGAGAGACGGGCGGGGTACGGGACACACCGTTCCTCCCCGCGCCCGAGCCGCGCGGACGGAAGGGCGGCGGACCATGTTCTTCAGCGATCGCAGTGACGCGGGGCGGCAGCTCGCCGCCCGGCTCGACCACCTCAAGGGCCATGACGTCGTGATCCTCGGGCTTCCACGGGGTGGCGTGCCGGTCGCCGCGGAGGTCGCCGACGCCCTCGATGCACCGCTCGACATCTGCCTCGTGCGGAAGCTGGGGGTGCCCCACCAGCCGGAGCTCGCGATGGGGGCGCTCGGGGAGGGCGGCGTGCGGGTGCTCAACGAGCGGGTGATCGCCGAGACCCGCGTGAGCGAGCGTGACCTCGCCGCGGTGGAGGAGCGCGAGCACGCCGAGCTGGAGCAGCGGGCCGTCCGCTACCGGGGCAGCCGCCCTTCGGTGCCCCTCGACGGGCGGACGGTCGTCGTGGTCGACGACGGGCTGGCCACGGGGGCCACGGCACTGGCGGCCTGCCGGGTGGTGCGGGCCCGGGGCGCCGCCCGGATCATCCTCGCGGTCCCGGTGGCACCACGGGGCTGGACGGCCCGCCTCGGCGGCGAGGCCGACGAGACCGTCAGCGTGCACGCGCCGGAGCTGTTCTTCGCGATCGGGCAGTTCTACCGGGACTTCTCGCAGACCCCGGACGCCGAGGTCATCGCCTGCCTGGACCGGAACAGGGCCGGGCGCGCCCCTGTCGTGCAGGACACGGATGTACGGATCCCGGTCACCGACGTCACCCTCGGTGGGCGACTCGCGGTGCCCGAGGGCGCGGGAGGCATCGTCCTCTTCGCCCACGGCAGCGGCAGCAGCCGGCACAGCCCCCGGAACCGGGCGGTCGCCGCGGTGCTCAACCGGGCGGGCCTCGGGACGCTGCTCTTCGACCTGCTGACCGAGGCGGAGGCGACGGACCGGGCCCATGTCTTCGACACCCCGCTGCTCGCCGGGCGGCTCGCCGGGGCCACGGAGTGGCTGGCAGGGCGGTCCGAGAGCGCAGGGCTCCCGCTCGGGTACTTCGGCGCGAGCACGGGCGCGGCCGCCGCGCTGTGGGCGGCGGGCGACCCCGAATCCCCGGTGAGCGCCGTCGTCTCGCGCGGTGGCCGGCCGGACCTCGCGGCCGAGCGCCTGGCCCAGGTGCGCGCCCCGACGCTCCTGGTGGTGGGCGGCGCGGACGCGCTGGTCCTGGACCTCAACCGGCGGGCCCTGGCCCTGCTGCGCTGCGAGAACCGGCTTTCCGTCGTGGGCGGCGCCGGTCACCTCTTCGAGGAGCCGGGCGCCCTGGAGGAGGTGGCGGACCTCGCCACCTCCTGGTTCGCCGAGCACTTCCGGCGTCAGGGCGTCAGTACGCCGAGTTGACGTTGTCGATGGAGCCGTAGCGGTCGGCCGCGTAGTTGCAGGCGGCGGTGATGTTGGCGACCGGGTCGAACAGGTCCATGGACGTGCCGGGCACGTGGTAGGCGAGGAAGGTCGGCTCGATGACCTGGAGCAGGCCCTTCGAGGGGGTGCCGGCGGCGGCGTTGGAGTCCCAGAGGTTGATGGCCTGGGGGTTTCCGGAGGACTCGCGCATGACGTTGCGGAGGATCCCGTCGTAGGAGCCGGGGATGCCGTGCTGGCCCATGATGGCCAGCGACTCCCGGATCCAGCCGTCGAGGTTGTCGGCGTAGTTCGTGGCGGCGACCGGGGCCGCCTTGACGGAGGCGGGGACGGCGGCGACGGCCGGAGCGGCCGCGGCGGCGGAGGCGCCCGTGCCGGTGGCGACGGCGGGGGTGGCCGACCGGCGCTCGGAGCGGCTCGCCCGCTCGGCCGTGGCGGACTTCTCCGTCTTCGCCTGCGTGGGGACGGCCTTCGCGGAATCCCGACGAATCGTCAGTTCGAGACCGGGGTGAATGAGTGACGGGTCGTCACCCACGACGCTCTTGTTGGCGCGGTAAAGGCTCTTCCAGCCTCCCTGAATTCCCTTCTTGTGGGCGATCAGGGAAAGCGAGTCACCGCTGACGACGGTGTACGTGCGGGCGGCGGCCGGGGCGGCGGGTGCCTTGGCCGCGACCGGCGCGGCGGGAGCGGCGAGGGACTGAGCCGCGATCTCCGGGGCGCCGGACACGGGCGCGGCGCCGGCGACGGTCGGGGCGATCAGCGGCAGGGTCAGTGCGGCGCCACCCGTGCCGACCAGGGCGAGGCCGCGGGAGACGTGGCCGCGGCGGGGGCGGCGGTGCTTACCCTGAGCAGGCATGACGGTTTCCTCTCCGGCGCCTGCGGGGTGAGCTGTCGGGTTCGGACGGGAGATGTCCGGCCGCGCGCACGCGGCTGCACCCCGAGCCGTTCCGGATTCCGGGCCGGCGTATTCGTGGGTCCCCCGCTCCTGCCGTCGGGTGAAAAGGGAGGTTTACCGAGCGGCGGCAGGATTGGGCGTTCCGCTCGAATGGAGGTGACCGTAGGCCAGTAATGCGATGGATAACAAGGTGGGTGGACCCCGGATATGGGGGAATGGATCACGGAATTCGGGTAATTCAAGATCGATGTCATCCGGGAAGTGTTGAAATCCCTTGCCCGGTACGGGGCGGGGGGAGGGGGCGCCGAGTGGCGGGATGAGGCGAGTGAGTCGCATCACCCGGAGTGGAATGTCCAAATATGGGAGGTAATTCCGAGGTGGGTAAATGGGGCGGAAATACCTGTGATGAGGTGTTCGAGCGAGGCGACGCTCCCGGTTGGGGTCAAAAGTCGCAAAACCGACATTCATCCTGAAAGATGGAGGGAGTCGACCCAGGAGTCACTCCATGCCTCCCTCCCCCTCCCTGCTCAGCCCCGACACCCTCGACCGCGAGGCGGCCGCCCTCTTCGAGAGCGCCACCTGGCAGCGGATCGTCACGGACTGGACCGCACCCGAGGAGTCGCCGCCGGCGGAGGAGGGCTGGCGGGAACTGCTCAGCGTGCCGGTCGACCGGCTCGTGGCCGACGCCCTCGCCGCCCTGCCGCCGGAGCTCCCCGCCGAGCGCCGGCTCCCCGGCCGGCTCGGAGCCGTACTGCCGGACCGGCTGCACGCCTGGCGCCGCATCGGGCAGGCCGAACTGCGTCCCTCGGTCCACCTCGGCTACGCGCGCCTGGTGCTGACGGAGTGGGGCTGGCAGAACGCCCCGTACAAGCTGCGTGACGCACGCGGGGCCCGCTGCGTCTGCGGTGCCCTCCTCGCCGCCCACCGGCTCGGCTACGGCGGTGCGGACACCATGAACGAGGCGGCCGCCTGGATCATGACCGAGCTCCGGTCGCGCGGGTGGCAGGGGCTGATCGGGCCGTGGAACCGGGCGCCCGGTCGTACGGCCGCCGACGCGGTGGCCCTCCTCGACGCCACGGTCCGCCGCGCCGCGCACGCCGGCCGCTGACACCGTGCCCGCGTGCCGGGCGGCGGCCTTCCGGTCGCCGCCCGGCACGCGGGGAGGTGATCAGCCGCTGACGCTCGGGGCTCCGGTCTCGATGTGGCCGGTGTACCGGCGCGACCAGGTCCCGTCGATGTCGGCCAGGATCGTGAAGTCGTACCAGCCGTCGTTGTAGGCCACCGCGTTGAAGAAGTCCTCGCGGCTGGAGTTCGCCGGCACCGTGTACGTCCACGGGCCGTCCGAGCGGTAGGCGTTCGAGCGGATCGTGAAGGTGACCGGACCGGCCGAGGTGTTGGTCATCTTGAACCAGACGGCCGTCTTGCCCGTCCCCGCGTCGGGCGCGAACCGGGCCGCCACCTCGACGGCCTTGCCCGCCTTGGAGGCGTCCCCGATGAACCGGCGCAGGAAGCGGTTGGGCCCCATCATCGAGATGTCGTACTTCCCGGACCCCGAGCCGAGGCCGATGTTGAAGTAGTCCGTGGCCGTGGTGCCGGGGTCGACGGTGTACTGCCAGGCGGCCGTGTCCCGGTACTGGTGCGGGTGGATCGAGAAGTGCGCCGACCGCTTGGCCTCCGCGCCCTGGTTGGTCATCGAGAACCAGGCCAGGATCTTGCCCGCGGCGCCGAACTCGAAGCGGTCGAGGTTGCCGTTCACCTGGTAGGGCAGGGCGCGCGCCGGGCGGGTGCCGGGCTCCTGCGCGGGCAGCGCGTTGTTCTGGGGGGCCGGGTTCGGCAGCGGGCCGCAGGTGGCCTGCCCGATGACCTTCGCCGTGGAGGGGAGGCCGGAGGGAACCCCGTACACCGGGTTGGCGAAGTCGAAGACCCCGGTCAGATCGCCCGTCACCTTCCGCCGCCAGGCGCTGATGTTGGGACAGGTCGCCGGGGTGCCGAGGGCCGCCGTCCAGGTCTCCATGAAGCGCAGCACCGAGGTGTGGTCGAAGACCTCGGAGCTCACCCAGCCGCCCCGGGTCCACGGGGACATGACAATCATCGGGACGCGGAAGCCCAGGCCGATCGGCACGCCGTCGAGGTACTCGCCCGCGGTGCCCGGAGGGGCGACCGGCGGCGGCACGTGGTCGAAGAAGCCGTCGTTCTCGTCGTAGTTGAGGAACAGCACCGTGGAGTCGAACACCTCGGCGTTCGCGGCCAGCGCGCGGTAGACGAGGTCGACGAAGTGGGCGCCGTCCCCCGGAGGGGCGTACGGGTGCTCGGAGAAGGCCTCGCTCGCGACCACCCACGACACCTGCGGCAGGGTGCCCGCGACGACGTCGGCGCGGATCGCCGCCGCGATGTCGTCCGGCGTCGAGCCGGTCACCTTCGGGACCGAACCCATGCCCCGGTCGTACAGGGGGTCCCCGGGCTTCGCGTCGGTGAACTTCTTGAAGTACGCGAGACCGTTGTCGCCGTAGTTGTCCTGGGCGTTCTGGTAGACCTTCCAGCTCACCCCGGCGCGCTGGAGCGCCTCGGCGTACGACTCCCAGGTGAGGCCCGACTCGTCGCCCCCGTCCTTGCTGGTGCCGTCGATCTTCCCGCTCCACAGAAACGTGCGGTTGGGGCCCGTGGCGCTCAGCGTCGAGCAGAAGTACGCGTCGCAGATCGTGTAGTTGTCGGCGAGCGCGTAGTGGAAGGGGATGTCCCCGCGGTCGAGGTGGCCGAGCGTCCGGATGTTGCCCACGCCCGTGACCCAGTTGTCGAGGCGTCCCTTGTTCCAGGCGGCGTGCTGCGAGGTCCAGCTGTGCGGCAGGTCGCCGTTGCACTGCGCGAGGGTCTCGCCGTCGACGCCGCCGGCGGGCGGGGTGTCGCTGAGCTTCCAGGGGTACTGGCGGCCGCCCCAGTTGGGCTGGTTGAACATGCCCCAGCCGCCGGGCAGATTGCCCGCGGCGCGGTCGCCGAAGCCCCGCACGCCCTTCAGGGTCCCGAAGTAGTGGTCGAAGCTGCGGTTCTCCTGCATGAGGATCACCACGTGCTTCACGTCCGTGATGGTGCCGGTCGCGGTGCTCGTGGCGGCGGACGCCTGGACCGGAGGCAGCGCGGCCCCCGCCATGAGCCCCGCGCCGATCCCGACGAATCCCCTGCGGCTGATGGGAAGCATGCCCCGCCTCTCCTGTCACGGCGTGCCCCGGCGGCACGTCGGAGACATGATGAGGGAGAGGGGCTTAAAGGTATACAGCCGTGCGGTAATTACTGGATGAACGCGCAGAGTCCATGGAGCAAGAGGCTCTCAATTGGTCCATCTTCAGACCAATGCGTCACACGGCTCAGACGGCGAGGACCTTCACTCCGGCCTCGCCGAGCTGCGCGACCGTCTCCGGGGCGATGCCGGTGTCCGTCACGAGCAGGTCGATCCGGTCCAGACCGCAGATCCGTGCGAACGCCCTGCGCCCCATCTTCGAGGAGTCGGTCACCACGACGACCCGGCTCGCCCGTTCTGCGAAGAGCCGGCTGATGCTCGCCTCGTCCTCCTGGTGCGCCATCACGCCGAGCTCCGGGTCGACCCCGTCGACCCCGAGCACCACCACGTCGAGCACGACCTCCTTGAGCACCCCGACCGTCAGCGGGCCCACCAACTCGTACGTCTGGGGCCGGGCGACGCCGCCCGTGGTGACGATCTTGATCTGCGGGCGCACCGCCAGCTCGCCCGCGATGTTGAGGGCGTTGGTGACCACCGTCAGTGCGGGCCCGGCCGGCGCCGCGGCCCCCGGAGCCTCGGCGCGGCCGCTCGCGAACCGCAGCGCGAGCGCCCGCGCGACCTCCGTCGTCGTCGTGCCCCCGTTGAGCCCGACGACCTCGCCGGGCGCGACCAGATCCGCCACCGCCTCCGCGATCCGCCGCTTCTCCGGCGCGTGCCGCGTCGACTTGTAGCGCAGCGGAAGCTCGTACGAGACGCCGTGCACGACCGCCCCGCCCCGCGTCCGCACGAGGAGCTGCTGCTCGGCGAGCTCGTCGAGGTCCCGGCGGATCGTGGCGGCGGAGACGTCGAGCGCGGTCGCCGCCTCCTCCACCTCCAGCTTCCCCGAGGCCGCGAGGAGCTCCAGAAGTGTGTTCCACCGCTCGTGCTTGGACATGGATCCCTCCCTACCGCCGGGGCCGTGCCCGCATGACCACCCCGCTCGTGCGCTCGTCCGATTCTAGCCACCGACGGGCGCGGGATCTGGAAAGAGGATGCATGTTTCTGCTTGAATGGGCGTGTCTTCAAGCATCTTCAGTCATCAATCGCGCACTCTTCTTGCAAGGAGATCGGCATGACCACCACCCGCACCGCCGCGGAGATCGCCTCCCAGCCGGCGACCTGGCGCCAGGCGGCCCGCACCCTGTCCCAGCACGCCGCGGCCCTGCCCCGACGCGGCGAGCGGGTCGCGGTGATCGGCTGCGGCACCTCCTGGTTCATGGCCCTCGCCTACGCGGAGCTGCGCGAGTCCGGCGGCCACGGCGAGACCGACGCCTTCGCGGCCTCCGAGTTCCCCTACGGCCGCCGCTACGACCGGGTCGTGGCCATCACCCGCTCCGGCACCACCAGCGAGGTCCTCGCCGTCCTGTCCCGGCTGCGCGGCACGGTTCCCACCGGCGCGATCACCGCGGACCCCGCGACTCCGGTGATGGACCTCGCCGACGAGGTCGCCGTCCTCGACTTCGCCGACGAGGAGTCCGTCGTCCAGACCCGCTTCGCGACCACCGTGCTCGCCCTGTTCCGCGCCCACCTGGAGTCCGAGGACGCCCTCCCGGAGGGACTCGGCACGGTCGAGGACGCCGCGCGCGACGCCGAGCAGGCCCTCACGTCCCCGCTCGACGAGAGCGTGCGCACGGCCGAGCAGTTCACCTTCCTCGGCTCCGGCTGGACCTACGGACTCGCCCTGGAGGCGGGCCTGAAGATGCGCGAGGCGGCCGGCGCCTGGACCGAGGCGTACCCGGCCATGGAGTACCGCCACGGCCCCATCAGCATCACCGGCCCCGGCCGCGTGACCTGGGGCTTCGGCGCCCTGCCCGCCGGACTCGCGGACGAGGTGCGCAAGGTCGGCGGCACCCTCGCCGAGAGCGACCTCGACCCGCTCGCCGACCTCGTGCGCGCCCAGCGGCTCGCCGTCGCGGTCGCCGAGGCCCAGGGGCTCAACCCGGACACCCCGCGGAACCTGACCCGCTCCGTCGTCCTCACCGACGTCCATGCCTGACCGCCGCCCCGCACCCGCCCATCTCCCGGGAGAAGCACCATGCCGCTGACGCCCACCGACGAGATCGTCCGCCGCGCCCGCGCCGCGGGCGCCGGGGTGGGGGCGTTCAACGTCCTCCAACTCGAACACGCCCAGGCCATCGTGGCCGGCGCCGAGAACGCCGACCGTCCGGTCATCCTCCAGATCAGCGAGAACACCGTCCGCTACCACGGGGCGCTCGAACCGGTCGCGCTCGCCTCCCTGGCCGTCGCCCGCGCGGCCAAGACCCCCGTCGCCGTCCACCTCGACCACGCCGAGAACCCCGACCTCGTCCGCGAGGCCGTCGCCCTCGGCCTGGGCTCTGTCATGTTCGACGCCTCCAAGCTCCCGTACGCGGAGAACGTCGCCGCGACCCGCGAGGTCGTGGAGTACTGCCACAGCCACGGCGTCTGGGTCGAGGCCGAACTCGGCGAGGTCGGCGGCAAGGGCGGCGCCCACACCCCGGGCGTGCGCACGGACCCCGAGGAGGCCCGCGCCTTCGTCGCCGCCACCGGCGTCGACGCCCTCGCGGTCGCGGTCGGCAGCGCCCACCAGATGGTGAGCCGGGACGCCGTCCTCGACCTCGACCTGATCGCCCGGCTGCGCGCGGCGGTCGACACCCCGCTCGTCCTGCACGGCTCCTCGGGCGTCGCGGACCCGCACCTCACCGAGGCGGTCGCGGCGGGCATGACCAAGGTGAACGTCTCCACCCACCTGAACAAGGCCTTCACCGAGGCCGTCCGCGCCCACCTCGCCGAGCACCCCACGACGGTCGACCCCCGCAAGTACCTGAGCCCGGCCCGCGCGGCCGTGGCCCGCGAGGTCGCCCACCTCCTGGCGGTCCTGGCACCGTGACCCCGTACGGGGTCTCCTGAAGCACGGTCAGGAGGCCCCGTACGCCCGCCCCGACGGCCATCGCCCCGGCGAGGGCGGCCGGCGGGGCGGGACCCCCCTCGGAACCGGCCGTGGTCACCCCGTGGACGTCTCCGTCGGGGCGTTGTCAGTACCGGCTCGTAGAGTGGCCCCGGACGGTAGGACGGCGGCGCGACACGGGGAGAGAGCGGCATGCGGGAGTTGTTCCTGGCGGAGGAGCGGGCGTACATCCGGTGGATCGACCTGCCGGGCGAGGGGCCCGTGCGGGTGTTCGTCCACGGGCTCGGGTGCACGGCGGCCTCCGACTTCGCCCACATCGCGGCCCATCCCGCGCTCGGCGGCGGCCGGGCGCTCCTGGTGGACCTGCTCGGCCACGGACTGAGCGACCGGCCCGCGGACTTCGACTACCGCATGGAGTCCCAGGCGGCCGCGGTGGCCGCCGTCCTCGACCACCTCGGTGTCGCGGGGGTGGACCTCGTCGGGCACTCGATGGGCGGCGCCGTGACGATCCACCTGACGGCGGACCGGCCGGACCTGGTCGCCCGGCTCGTGGTGGCGGAGCCGAACCTGTACGCGGGCGGAGGGGCGTTCAGCTCGCCGGTGGCCGCCCAGGACGAGGACGCGTTCGTGGCGGAGGGGTTCGCCCGGATGCTCGCCGACACCGACCGCCCGGACTACGCCGCCCGGCTGCGGCTCGCCGACCCGCGGGCCGTCCACCGCAGCGCGGTCGCCCTGGTGGAGGGCAGCGTCCCCGCGCCGGGTGACCTGCTGGCGGCTCTCGCGGTGCCCCGGACGTTCCTGGTGGGGGAGTTGAGCCTGCCGGACGCCGACGCGGAGAAGGCGGCCGGGCTCGGCATCCCGGTGACCGAGGTGCCCGGCGCGGGACACAACCTGATGCTGGACAACCCGGACGGCTTCGCCACGGCCCTCGCCCGCGCGCTCGCGGACGACCCGACGGCTCCGGTTCCCGGCCACCGGAGAGCCTGATCCGGCCGCCCGTCCCCGCCGAAGGCCCGTCCTCGCGGAGGTCAGGAATCCGACGGAACAGGGCGCAGCACGGACTGCCGTGTCAGCCGGGCCAGTTGCGCGATCTCGCCGTGCGGCATGTCCGAGGCCTTGAACGTCACCGACCCCATGCTGCCTTTGTCCGCCCAGAAGCAGATGGCCTTGGGCGTCCCCGTGATGTCCTCGACGTACCGGGAGCACTGCATCCAGCCTCCGTAGGGGCCCGCGTCCGCCGACCAGGTGTCATGCAGCCGGGTCACACCCGCCGTGCTCGACAGGATGATGTCGGTGTCGTGGACCATGGCGGCGGTGAAGTCGTGGAAGTCGCCCGCCGCACCGACGACGGCGAGGTTGGAACCATCGCCCGTGCCACCCGTGTAGAAGTACGTGAACGACGCCTCGACCCGACGGCTGGGGTCGCGGGGCATCTCGACGCCGAGGGCCTCGAACGGATCCGTCCGCGTCATCCCCCGGAAGGTGTTCGGGGCGACCGCCTCGTACCGCGGATACGCGGTGTACTCGGCGTGCGTGAGGACGCTCGTCGTCGCGACGGCGCCGAGGGCGATGACGGCACCGGCGCCGATGAGGGCCGACTCGCGTCGCGCGTACCGCGGTACGGCGGGCAAGGCCGGCTCGGCGGGGGCGGGCCCCATGACCGCCTCGCCCGACGCCCGCTCCCCGCCACGGGCGCGTGCGCCGCGCAGGATCAGTCGGAGCAGCAGGAGCGGCAGATCCAGGAGGACGCCGACGGCGCACGCGACCCAGAGGGGAAAGGGGCCCAGCACATGCCGCGCGAGCAGGAGCACGGCCACGGTCAGCTGGGCGACGAACAGATACTCCGGCGTACGGCGGATCAGGAACCGCAGGGGCGCCCGGCCGGGGCGGGCGAGCGTGGTGAGCGTCGCGTCGAGGACCGCGAGCCGCTGGTCGTACGGCGCGAGGGCCGCCTGCCGCCGGGCCTCCTTCTCCGCCGCCCGCGGTGAAGCGGCGGTGGTGAGCGCGTGGACGGCGTCGTGACGCTGCACCCGGGCGGCCGAAGGCCCCTTGGACGCGGCCGCGGCGAGGACGGAGGTCGACGCGGTGGCCCGCCGCAGCTGCGGGGAGTCGGGCGCCAGCTCCCGGAGCCGCTCCAGGAGGACGGGACCGCGCCCGTGGCGGCCGGGCCGGTCCAGGGCGTCGGAGCGCAGACACAGTTCGGCGTAGCCGGCGAGGAGGTCCAGGTGGTCGGGGAAGGCGTCGAGGGCACGACGGAAGACCCGCTCGGCCTCGTCGTCGTGGTCGTCCTCGTCCTCGGCCATGTGCGCGCGGGCGAGCGCGAGGAAGAGCACGGGCTCGGGACCGTCCGCCTCCAGGGCCGCTTCCACGACGCTCCGCGCCTCCGCGTGCCGGCCCGCCGAGATCAGCGCGGTCGCGTGAGCGCACACGGCCACGGCGTCTTCTTCGCTGTGCAAGAGTCCCCACCCCTGTGGATCAGGCCGATCGTTCCCGGCCAAGAGGCGTCACTATCACCTGCAGAAGAATGCCTGGTCAACCGTGTTACCGGGGGTCGGTGGGCGTGACGGCAGGGGGATTCCCGCCACGGAGACGGCTCCTGCCACGCATCGGCGGCCTCCCGGCGTCCGGGCCTCCCGGCGTCCGGGCTTCCCGTGCTCACCGGACGTTGAGAAGATCGTCGACACAACCCGCCCGGTCCCGGCCGCTACAGGAGCAACTGGTGCAGCACACCCTCGCGTACGCCGACGTCAAGACCGCCGCCGACCGGATCGGCGGCCACATCCGCCCCGTCACGGTCACCCGAACCGACCCCGGCAGCGAGCCGTACGAGCTCCACCTCGCCCTTGAGCTCATGCAGCACACCGGCTCCTTCAAGGCCCGCGGCGCACAGAACTTCCTCCTCACCCACAGGGAGGAGGGCACCCTCCCGGACGCAGGCGTCACCATCGCCTCCGGCGGCAACGCGGGCCTCGCCTGCGCCTGGGCGGCCCGCAGGCAGGGCGTCAGGGCCACCGTCTTCCTCCCCGCCACCGCACCCCGGGTGAAGGTCGACAAGCTGCGCGGCTACGACGCCGACGTACGGCTCGTCGGGACCGAGTACGCCGAGGCGCTCGCCGCCTGCGAGGCGTTCGCCGCCGAC
>NZ_MWIG01000640.1:0-6342 GCF_002156145.1 Streptomyces sp. NRRL B-24572
CCGTCCGGCGTTTGAGGACCTGGGTCCGGGGCGGAGCCCCGGTTTCGGGAAGGGGCGGGGTGGGGAAGGAGCCCGCCGCAGGCGCCCCTTCCCGGCACCCGCCCGACTACGCCAGCCCCCGCCGGGCGACCGCGGGCGCACGGTGACCGGCAATGGACGCCACCATGTCCAGGACCTGACGGGTCTCGGCCACCTCGTGCACCCGGTACACCTGCGCACCGAGCCACGCCGAGACCGCCGTCGTGGCCAGGGTCCCGAGGACCCGCTCCTTGACCGGCCGGTCCAGCGTCTCGCCCACGAAGTCCTTGTTGGACAAGGACACGAGCACCGGCCACCCGGTCGCCGCCATCTCCCCGAGCCGCCGCGTCGCCTCCAGACTGTGCCGCGTGTTCTTCCCGAAGTCGTGCCCGGGGTCGATCATGATCCCGTCCCGCCGCACACCGAGCGAGACCGCCCGCTCCGCGAGCCCCACGGTGACCCGCAGGATGTCGGCCATCACGTCCTCGTACTCGACCCGGTGCGGCCGCGTCCGCGGCTCCGCGCCGCCCGCGTGCGTACAGACGAGTCCCGCGCCGTACTTCGCGGCGACCTCCGCGAGCCGCGGGTCGACCCCGCCCCACGCGTCGTTCAGCACGTCCGCCCCGGCCTCGCAGACCGCCTCGCCGACGTCCGCCCGCCAGGTGTCGACGCTGATCACCACGTCGGGGTGACGCCTGCGGACCTCGGCGACGAAGCCGACCGTGCGCCGCGCCTCCTCCTCGGCCGTCACCTCCTCGCCGGGGCCCGCCTTCACCCCGCCGATGTCGATGATCGCCGCCCCCTCCGCCACGGCCTGCTCGACCCGGGCGAGCGCGGGCTCGTCCCGGAAGGTCGCGCCCTGGTCGTAGAAGGAGTCCGGGGTCCGGTTCACGATCGCCATGATCACCGGCTCGTGCGGCCCGAATTCACGCCGTCCCAAGCGCAGCATCCCTTTTGTCCTCCCTCGCGTCCGTTCGCCTGCGACCCTAACCGTCAGTGGCGCATGGCACGATCGGCACGGGACGTTTTCCACTCCGGGGAGAGGCGCGCAGGTGTTCTGGTTTCTGCTCATCACGATGGTCGTGGTCGTGGCCGCGGTGACCCTCGCCGTGGTCGGCGGCGGCGACAGCGAGGTGCTGCCCGAGGTGGCGCCCGAGCAGCTCGTCGACCCGCTTCCGGCCGCCCGACCGGTGGACCGCGCCGACGTCGAGGCGCTCCGCCTCCCGGTCGCCGCCCGCGGCTACCGGATGGCCGACGTGGACGACGTCCTCGTCCGCCTCGGTGCCGAGCTCGCGGAGCGCGACGCCCGGATCGCCGAGCTGGAGGAGGCGCTCGCGGGCGCGGGCCCCGCCGGCGGCACCGGCACGGAGGGCGGCGAGCAGTGACGGGCGAGGCGATCCCCGGGCCCGACGGGCGGCTGCGCTGCCCCTGGGGCCTGTCGACCGAGGACTACGTCGCGTACCACGACGAGGAGTGGGGCCGCCCGGTCCACGGCGACGACGCCCTCTTCGAGCGGCTCTGCCTGGAGGCCTTCCAGTCGGGCCTGTCGTGGATCACGATCCTGCGCCGCCGCGAGGGCTTCCGGAAGGCGTTCTCCGGCTTCCGGATCGCCGACGTGGCCGGCTTCACCGACGCCGACCGCGAGCGGCTCCTCGCCGACGAGGGCATCATCCGCAACCGCGCCAAGGTCGACGCGACCCTGGCCAACGCGAAGCTGCTCGCCGACTGGTCCCCGGGCGAGCTCGACGCCCTGATCTGGTCCCACGCCCCCGACCCGGCGACCCGCCCCGCTCCCCGTACGCTCGCCGAGGTCCCGGCGGTCACCGACGAGTCGACGGCCCTCTCCAAGGCCCTCAAGAAGCGCGGCCTCCGCTTCATCGGCCCCACCACGGCCTACGCCCTGATGCAGGCGTGCGGCCTGGTCGACGACCATCTGACGGGGTGCGTGGCCCGGGGCGTGCGATAGCCCCCGGGCCGGCGAACGGGTTCCGCCCCTACGTCACCTGCCCAGGTACTTCGGCTTCTCCTTGGCGATGAAGGCGCGGACCGCGATCGTGTGGTCCTCCGATGCGCCCGCCAGGTTCTGGAGTTCCTCCTCCTTGCCGAGGGCCTCGGCGAGGGAGTGGTCGGCGCCGTAGGCGAGGGACTCCTTCAGGGCCGCGTACGCCACGGTCGGGCCCTCCGCGAGCTTCCGGGCCACCTTCTCCGCCTCGGCGGCCAGGTCGGCGGCCGGGACCAGGCGGTTCACGATGCCGAGCTCGTACGCCTCCTGCGCGGAGATCGAGCGCGGGAAGAGCAGCAGGTCGGAGGCCCGGCTCGCGCCGATGAGGCGCGGCAGCGTCCACGACACGCCCGAGTCGGCGGTGAGGGCCACGCCCGCGAAGGAGGTGTTGAAGGAGGCCGTGTCCGCGACCACCCGGTAGTCCGCCGCGAGCGCGAAGCCGAAACCGGCCCCGGCGGCGACGCCGTTCACCGCCGCGACGACCGGCTTCCGCATGCCGGTGAGCGCCCGCACGATCGGGTTGTAGTGGTCGCGGACCGTGTTCATGGTCTCGCTCGTGCCGGACTCCTGGTCCGCCATGAGCAGCCCGACGTGCTCCTTCAGGTCCTGGCCCACGCAGAACGCCCGGTCGCCGGCCGCCGTGAGCAGCACCGCCCGTACGGCGGGATCGGCCGCGGCGGTCTCCGCGGCGTCCCGGAGGGCGACCTTCGCCGCCACGTTCATCGCGTTCATGGCCTCGGGCCGGTTGAGCGTGATGGTGGCGAGCCCGTCGCTCACCTCGTACAGCACCGTGTCGGCCATCGGGATCCCTTCGCCTCATTGCGTGGTTGACCAGCCCAGCATGGCGGAGATCACCCGTGTCGCCCATGTGAGCTGCGTCAAAGATTCGAGGGACATTCGAAGGACGTGGAGGGAGTCCGTCCGACGTCGAGCGGCGGAGTATCGCAGGTCGACCCCCGAAATGTGGGGTTTTGCGGGAGCGCGTTGCGCAAGCGATGCCGATCGATGTTGGTCATCGGGTCCTGCCATGCGGGATAATGACCTGGAAGCAATGTGTTCGAAGCCGGTGACGCGTGCTCCACACCATGGAGCTGCCCGGCTGACGATGAGCTGGTTTCAGGAAGGGGAACAAGCATGGCGGCCATGAAGCCGCGGACGGGTGATGGCCCGCTCGAGGTGACCAAGGAGGGGCGGGGCATCGTCATGCGCGTTCCGCTCGAAGGCGGCGGTCGGCTTGTCGTCGAGCTGACCCCGCAGGAGGCCGAGGAGCTGGGCGAGGCCCTCAAGAAGGTCGTCGGCTGACCCTCTCTCCACGATTCCCCACGCCGCCCCGGTACGGTCCGCCGTGCCGGGGCAGCGGTGTCTCCGGGGCCGGTACGGCGGTACGGCCGTGCGCCCGGGCTCCGGCGGGCGCGCCCGGGGCGGGCGGCCCTTCCGGAGCGGTCAGCCGCGGCGTACGGCGCAGAGCAGCCCGTCGCCCACCGGCAGCAGCGAGGGGACGAGCTCCTGGCTCTCCCGCACCGTGCGCAGCAGCTCGCGGACCCGCTGGACCTCAGCCGGCTGCGCCCCCGAATCGACCGTGCGGCCGTCCGCGAAGACCCCCTCGAAGCAGACGAGACCCCCCGGTCGCAGCAGGCGCAACGATTCAGCGAGGTAGTCCAGGTACTCGAGCCGGTCGCCGTCGCAGAACACGAGGTCGTACCCGCCGTCCGCGAGCCGGGGCAGCACGTCCAGGGCCCGGCCCGGGATGAAGCGGGCCCGGTTGCCCGCGAAGCCCGCCGCCCGGAACGCCGTCTTCGCGAGCTGCTGCCGCTCCGGCTGGAGGTCCACCGTCGTCAGGACGCCGTCCGGCCGCATCCCGAGCAGCAGGTAGATGCCCGAAACGCCCGTGCCGGTGCCGATCTCCGCCACCGCCTTGGCGTCCGCCGTCGCGGCGAGCAGGCGCAGCGCCCCACCGGTGCCCGGGGACACCGAGGGCAGCCCTGCCTCCCGGGCCCGCTCCCGGGCCCAGCGCAGGGCTTCGTCCTCGGCGACGAAGGCGTCGGCGAACGACCAGCTCGTCTGCCGGTTGGCGGTAATGGCCCTCTCCTGTCCCCGTAGTTGACGCAACGGTGACTGTATCCGCTGTCAGTGGGAACCCGCAGATGGGACCGGGCGTTCACCAGGGGAAGGACGCGACAGGAGGCAGCCGGGCGAGCCGGTTCCAAATTCGCGTAAAGATTCTTATCCGGAGCTAACGGGCGAGGTGGCTATGGTAGGGGCTCCACTGGACACCACCAGAGCCGACAGGGGAGGTGCGGCTGCGCCTGTGGATCGGGGAGGAGTGCTTCGGCGTCTTCTCAGGTCGGCGGGTGAGCCGAAATCCGTGACCGACACCGCTGACCGTTTCCGCACCACCGACTCCGCTCCCACCACCGCGACCTTCGCATCGGATGCGGAATCGCAGGCGTGGACCCCTCCCACCTGGGAGGAGATCGTCAGCACGCACAGTGGCCGGGTCTACCGCCTCGCCTACCGCCTGACGGGCAACCAGCACGACGCCGAGGACCTGACCCAGGAGGTCTTCGTCCGCGTCTTCCGCTCGCTGTCGACGTACACCCCGGGCACCTTCGAGGGCTGGCTGCACCGCATCACCACCAACCTCTTCCTCGACATGGTCCGCCGCAAGCAGCGCATCCGTTTCGACGCGCTCGCCGACGACGCGGCCGAGCGGCTCCCGAGCCGCGAGCCCTCGCCGCAGCAGGCGTTCAACGACACGCACTTCGACGCCGACGTGCAGCAGGCCCTCGACACCCTCGCGCCCGAGTTCCGCGCGGCGGTCGTCCTCTGCGACATCGAGGGGCTCTCGTACGAGGAGATCGCCGCGACCCTCGGCGTGAAGCTCGGCACCGTCCGCAGCCGCATCCACCGCGGCCGCTCCCACCTGCGCAAGGCGCTCAAGCACCGCTCGCCCGAGGCCCGGGCGGAGCGTGCCCTCGCCTCCGTCGGATGGGAGGCAGGAACAGCGTGAGCGGCACACGTCCCACGTCGCCGACCCCCGCGGAGCACCACCTCGGAGACCGGCTGGCCGCGCTCGTCGACGGCGAACTCGGCCACGACGCCCGCGAGCGGGTCCTCGCCCACCTCGCGACCTGCGCCCGCTGCAAGGCCGAGGCCGACGCCCAGCGCACGCTGAAGAGCGTCTTCGCCTCGGCGGCTCCGCCACCGCCCTCCGAGGGCTTCCTCGCCCGGCTCCAGGGCCTCCCGGGGGGACCCGGCGAGCCGGGAGGGCCGCGCGGCCCCCTGGAGGAACTCCTCGGCGCGGGCGGAGTGAAGTCCGACGGCTTCGCCACCGCCGCCGTCGTCACCCCGCACCCCGGCACCCCCGGGGCCGGCTTCCGCATCCACGAGGTCGGCTACCGCCGCTCCGGAACCCACGGGCGGGGCCGGCGCTTCGCCTTCGCGGCGGCCGGCGCCGTCTCGTTCGCGGCGATCGCCCTCGGCGGCACCCTGCCCCTCGAAGCCTCGGTGAGCGCGAGCGCCCGCGGCGGCCAGGGCGTCGGCAGCGCCGTCACCCCGCTGCGGACCACCACGGCCGGCGGGGGCACGGCTGCGGGTGCGGGGACCGGTCGCGGCACGCGCTCCGGCGAGCGCTCGGGCGCCCAGTCCGTCGACGCCGCCGAGCCGCTCGCCGCGGTGACCCCGGCCACCGTCCCGCAGGGGCCCGTCGCGGCCACGGGCCAGGGCACGGTCCCGTCGGGCGCCGTCCCGCCGGACGCGGTGCGCTCCGCCGCCGCTCCGTTCGTGGCCGTACGCCTCCGGAACCAGGCCCCGCAGTCGCTGCTCGCGCTCTCGCCGTTCATACGGCCGACGGGTCCGGCCCTCCAGCTGGCCTTCGCCCCCGGGCCCAGCCCGATGGCGAGCCCGACGACCGGACCGCTCGGCTCCCACCGCTGACCCGCGACCTGGTTGAATCCAGGGGGACAGGGGCGCCCGACCCAGGGGGCGCGGACGGGTCAGCGGTTGCGGGGAGAGCATGAACAACGGGAAGCCGAACTGGTGGAGCCGGCCTTCGAGCGCACCGGAGGCGGCGCGCATACCCACGCCGCCTCCGGCCGACGAGGGCGGTGACTTCCCCCTGCCCGCACCCCAGCCGGCCCCGGGGCAGGAACCGGCACCGACGGCAGCCGCCCGAGCCGCGGAGCCCGGGGCACCCGCGCCGGCCGTAGAACTGACGAAGCCGGCTCCCGAGCCGGCTCCCGTGGCGGTTCCGGACGCCGCCGAAGCGGTGCCCGCCGCGCCGCAGGCGGCGGTGCCCGGGCAGGCGGCCGAGTCTCCGGCGG
>NZ_MWIG01000641.1:0-4718 GCF_002156145.1 Streptomyces sp. NRRL B-24572
CCGCGCCGCAGCCGCCCCTCGCCGGGCGGCACGGGGGCCCGCATCCGCTCGGGCCGGGGGTCGCAGGCGAAGGCGGACCGCAGCCCGATGACCACCTGCTCGGCGGCGGCCAGAACCTCCCGCTGTCCCTGGGTCTTGCCCGCGACCCGCAGCGGCAGCAGGGCCGTGCCGAGCAGGTCGTCGGGGAGCGGGGCCCGGGTGACGGGGGTGGCGCCGGCCGTGTGCCACTCGGCCTGGACGGCGCTGCGGCCGGGGTCGCGGAGCGCGGTGGCGAGCAGGGTGCGGCCCCGGCCGGTGAGCCGCTCGCCGACGATCCTGAGCCGGGGCTCGGCCTGCACGGCGAGGTCCAGGCTGACGGGACCCTCGGGTCCGTCGACCGTGCACCCGATCCTGAAACCGCGCCTGCCCTGGGCGTCGGGCCGGGCGCGCTCGGGAACGCAGTCGGCGGCGTCGGGGAACACCTCGTGGAGCGCTTCGCCCGCGCCGAGCCGGGCCAGCGCCTCGTACGCCCGCAGGGCGGTGGACTTGCCGCTGCCGCTCGGCCCGGCGAAGAGGGTGACCGGTCCGAGGGCGTGCACGGCGGAACGGTGACCGGCGAAGGCGGAGAGCCGCAGCTCGGTGACGGCGGGCCGGGCGCAGGGCGCCGGCCGGGCGGACAGCGGCCCGCCCCGGCCCTCCGCCGCGACCGGGCCCCGCGCCTCGGGGACGGAGGCGCGGGACCCGCCGGAGCGGGATCCGGTGGAACGGGATCCGGTGGGACGCCCCCCGGTGGATCCGGGCCCTGAAGCGCGGGTGCCGGAAGCCGGGGCGCCGACGGCACGGGCATCGAACGCACGCGCGCCGGAAGCGCGGGCACCGGAAGCGGAGGCCTCGGCGCCACGGGCATCGGGCACACGGGCGTCGGACGCGCGGGCTTCGGAGCCACGGACATCAGAAGCACAGGCATCGGAGCCACGAGCATCGAAGTCACGGGCATCAGAAGCACAGGCATCGGACGCACGGGCATCGGAGCCACGGGCATCGGACACACGGGCTTCGGAAGCGCGGGCCTCGGAAGCGCGGGCGTCAGAGCCACGAGCCTCGGAAACACAGGCTTCGGAAACACAGGCTTCGGAAGCACGGGCATCAGAAGCAGGCGCGACAGCGGAAGAGCGAGTCGAGGAAGGAACGACGTCGGAGGGGCGGGCGTCTGACGTGCGGGCGAGCGTGGAGCCGCCGGTGAGGTCCATGCCCGGACCGTACGCAGATCATTCCCTGACGAACCGTTACGGCGAGATGGCCTTCCTACGATCGGGGGACGCCGGCGGTCCGGCCGCCCACGACGTCCTCCTCGCCCTCACCCTCCGCGCCCTCGACCTCCGTGCCGGCCGGAGCCAGCAGGAAAACGTTTCGGTCGACGCGGTGCATCCCGCTGCCGAGGCCGAAGACGACACCGCTGCTGAAGTCGAGGATCCGCTTGGCGACCTCGGTGTCGGCGCTCGTCAGATCGAGGAGCACCGGGATCTGGGCGATCAGGTACTCGGCGACCTCGCGGGCGTCGGCGAAGACCTGCACGCGGAGCACGACCATGCGGCGCTGCTCGGCGGATTCGTACTGCTCGGGGATCGTGCGGTGGTCGACCCTGGACGGCCATTCGTCACGGCCGCGCAGGGGCAGGACCTGGGCGAGGCCCTCCCACTGCTCGTCGGTGACGTCGTACCTCTCGTACCTACTCATGGCCCCATCCTCCCGCTCCTCACCCGTTCGGCCCAACAACGACACGAGGTGATGGCCCGGGGGCGGTCGGCGAGCGGCCCGAGGTCAGCCGGTCCCCTGACCTGCGCCCGCCGACGGGACGGAGTACGTGACGGTGGCGGAGGCCGCCAGATCGCCCGCCTCGTCCCGGAGTTCGGCGAGGACCACGCAGAGGCGACGGCCGAACTTGGCCATGCGCGCGTGGGTACGGAGCAGTCCGGGCCGGGGGCGGTTGAGATAGCTGATCTGGAGCGAGGTGGTGAGCGCCATCGGGGTGGACCGCCCCAGCCGGGCGTTGATCAGGAGGAAGGCTGCGAGGTCGACGAGCCCGGCCTGTTCGGGGCCGGAGATCGTGCCGCCGGGACGGGTGCGGAGCCGGGCCCCGTCCGCCTCCATGAGCAGGTCCGTCCCGCTCGCGTCGGTGACGCGGCAGGCCGCGTAGTCCGGGAACTGCCGCTGGACGAGCGCGTTCAGCTCGTCCGGCGACAGCGTGGCGGAAGCAGGAGCCGAAGTCCCCGCGCCCGTCATCGGACGAAGCTCTTCGCCAGCCGGCGGAGGCCTTCCCCGATCTCGTCGGCCGAGTGCGTCGTGAACGAGAGCCGCATCGCGCCCGGGTCCGGCTCGCCGCAGAAGAACGGCGCCCCCGGCACGTACGCCACCTCGTGGCCGACGGCGGTCTTCAGGAGGGCCGTCGCGTCGTGGCCGGCGGGGAGGGTCACCCAGATGAACATGCCGCCCTCCGGCCTGTTCCACCGGCTGCCCTCGGGCAGGGCGCCCGGCAGGCCCTCGAGCATCGCGTCCCGCCGCTCCTGGTAGGCGGCGCGCATCACCGCGACGTGCGCGTCGAGGTCGCTGTCGCGGAGGTAACGGGCGGCCGCGGCCTGGTCGATGGTCGAGGTGTGCAGGTCGGCGGCCTGCTTGGCGATCACGCAGGCGCGACGCAGCCCGGCGGGGGCGCGCAGGAAGCCGAGCCGGAGGCCGGGGGCCATCACCTTGGAGAAGGAGCCGAGCAGGACGGTGCGGTCGGCGGCGACGGGGTCGGCGGCGATGGAGGGGACGCGCTCGCCGTCGTAGCGCAGTTCGCCGTACGGGTCGTCCTCGACGATCCAGAACCCGTGCCGTGCGGCGGCCGCGGCGACGGCGTGGCGGCGCTCGGCGGGGAGGGTGCGGCCCGTGGGGTTCTGGAAGGTGGGGACGATGTAGAGGAGGGTGGCCTTCTCGCGGACCGCGATCTCCTCCAGGGCCTCGGGGATGAGGCCCTGGTCGTCGGTGGGCACGGGGACGACGCGGGCGCCGGCGAAGCCGAAGGTCTGCAGGGCGGCGAGGTAACAGGGGTCCTCGACGAGGACGACGCTGCCCGGTTCGACGAGGGCGGTGGTGAGGAGCGTGAGCGCCTGCTGCGAGCCGGTGGTGATCAGCAGGTCGTCGGCGTCGGTGGGCAGTGCGCGCGCGGTGAGGCGGGCGGCGATGGCGGTGCGCAGCTCCGGGTCGCCCTCGGTCGTCGAGTACTGGAGGGTCGCCTGCGGGTTCTCCGTCAGGACCCGGTCGTACGCCGCCCGGATCCCTTCGATGTCGAACAGTTCGGGGGCGGGCAGGCCTCCGGCGAACGAGATCACCTCGGGCCGCGCCGTGAGCGCCAGGATCTCCCGTACCGGCGACGAACCGACGTTGGCCAGCCGGGAGGCGGTGGCCGGTGCGGGCACGGAGGGGGTTGCGGGGGTGGCGTTCGCGGGCGCGGAGGCGGCAGAAAGCATGGCGCCAGCATATAGAGATTCAAGACGGTGTCCAGGTCGTTCGATTCCCGCCGGGCGTGGCCGAGTTGACACAGTTCGGAGCCGCTCGCGGGGCGAATTCCGGTCTGATCGGGGCCTGATCCGGCCACACTGCGGGCCGCGCGATTTCAGCCGTGCGCACCGAATTCGGAGGATTCCCCTCCCCCGGCCTTTCCCGCTGGTCGCCTCCGGGAACGGACGGCCCGGTGATCTTTCCGTGCGCTGTCCGACGCGCCGCAGCCCGTACGGGATCCGGTTCTCCGTGCGCCGTGCGCGACTCAGGGAAATCAGCCATTCCGGTCCTTGGTCTCATTGATGGACGAGTGAGCCGTGGATAGCGTTCGACCGCTCCACCACAGCGACGCGCACAACGATGTACACAGCGATGCACACCGCGTTTTCAGCGGTCTTTCGGGTCGTAGTCGAACGAGCGAGGCGAGTGGATCACCATGGCATCTTCCGTTCCCGTCGACGAGGTCGTCGTCGTCCGCACCCCCGAGGAATTCCTCGCCATGCCCGAGGACTACCGTGAGATCGCCGTCCGGGGAATGATCGTCAACACCGAGGGCGAACTGTCCGGCGCCGACGACTACATCCAGGTGTTCCTGCCGCTCGCGCCGAACGCCGAGGAACGGCAGGTCTGCGCCGAGCGCGCCGTCGAGGAGTACGACCACTACAAGATCGGCAAAAGGATCCTGGCCGACATCGGCGTGGACACCGGCTACATGGAGCAGCAGCGGCTCGTCGACCGCGATCTCTTCGCCGGCCACGAGTTCCACACCTGCACCACCTGGGCCGAGCGCGGAATCTTCTCGTACATCGGCGAGGAGACCGCGATGGTGATGATCTCCGAATTCGCGCAGAGCAGTTACAAGCCGTGGGCCGAGGCGGTGCGCACGATCATTCTCGACGAGAAGGTCCACATCGCGCACGGCGCGCGCGTGTGCCGGAATCTCGCCCGCACCGAGGAGGGACGCGAGGAACTCCAGCAGGGGCTCGACCGATTGTGGCCGGGATTCAACCGGATCTTCGGGAGCGCGCGTTCGGAGAGGTCGAAGCTCGCGGTCCGCTTCGGGCTCCGGCAGACCACCAACGGAGAGGCGCGCGACATCTGGCGGGCGAAGGTCACCCCGCGGATCGAGGGCCTCGGCCTGAAGGTCCCCGAGTAGCCCCGGGCCGAGCCCCCTGGCTCGCCCGGGGCTACTCGGGGAC
>NZ_MWIG01000642.1:0-2656 GCF_002156145.1 Streptomyces sp. NRRL B-24572
GCGGCGGCAACGGGCGGGCGAGGACGACGACATGACGGCCCCGGTCAGGCCCCGCAGGACCACGACCCCGGCCCCGCCGACCGGGACGCGGTGGCTGCGCCGGTTCCACACCGCGCCCGCCGGCGCCCCGCGCCTCCTCGTCTTCCCCCACGCGGGCGGCAACGCCTCGTACTTCTTTCCGCTCTCGGCCGCACTGGCGGACCACGCCGACGTGCTCGTGGTGCAGTACCCGGGCCGTCAGGAGCGGTTCGGCGAGCCGTGCGTGGAATCGCTGCACGAGCTGGCCGACCTGGTGGCCGCCGAGCTGATCCGTACTCAGGACTCCCACCTGGAGAGGCCGTTCGGCATCTTCGGGCACAGCATGGGCGCCTCCCTCGCCTTCGAGGTGGCCTGCCGGCTCCGCGACGCCGGTTTCCCGCCCGCGGCCCTCACGGTCTCCGGCCGGCGCGCGCCGTCGATCCCCGCGCCGGGCGCGGTGCACCTGGCCGACGACGAGCTGCTCATCGCGGACATGAAGCTCCTCGGAGGCACGGACGAGCAGATGCTCGACCACCCGGAGCTCCTTGCCGCGATCCTGCCCGCCGTCCGCAGCGACTACGTGGCGACCGAGACGTACCGCTTCCGCGGTGCCACGCCGCTTGACTGCCCCGTCACAGCCCTGATCGGCGACGTCGACCCCCGGGTCGACGAGCCGCAGGCGCTGGCCTGGCGGACCCACACCACCGGCGCCTACCGCCTGCGCGTCTACGCGGGCGGCCACTTCTACCTCCTGCCCCATCTGGACGCCGTCGTGTCCGAACTGCGCGCCGACCTGCCGGCCGCCGGGTCGGACACCCCGGACAACACCCCCATCCGAAAGGACCCGTCATGAAGTACCGCGTCATCGGAAGCTCCCCCGAGACCCGCCGCGAGGTCAGCGTACTGAGCCTCGGCACCATGACCTTCGGCACGATCGTCGACGAGGCCACCTCCTTCGCGATCCTCGACCGGTTCGCCGAGGCCGGCGGCACGTTCATCGACACCTCCAACAACTACGCGTTCTGGGTGAACGGCACCCAGGGCGGCGAGAGCGAGGAGCTGGTCGGCCGCTGGCTGAAGAGCCGCGGCGTCGGCGACGAGTTCACCATCGCCACCAAGCTCGGCGCCCGTCCCAACCAGCCCACCTCGGGCTTCAGCCTGGACGTGGAGGGCCTGTCCGCCAAGGTCATCCGCGAGTCCTCGGAGCGCAGCCGCGAACGCCTCGGCATCGAGAAGATCCACCTGCTGTACGCGCACATCATGGACGAGAACACCCCGCTGGAGGAGACCGTCCAGGGCTTCGCCGACGTGGTCGCCGACGGTGTGGCCGGCCTTCTCGGCGCGAGCAACCACTGGGCCTGGCGCATCGAGCGCGCCCGCACCCTCGCCGCGGCGGCGGGCGTGCCCGGCTACGAGGTGCTCCAGCACCACCACAGCTACCTGCGCCAGCGCACCGACATCCCGAGCCTGCGCTCGCCCGACGGCAACCAGGGCCTGGTCAGCGGCGACCTGCTCAGCTACCTGCGCGCCAACCCGGAGCTCACGCAGGTCTCGTACTCGCCGCTGATCTCGGGAGCGTACGTACGGGACGACAAGCCGCTCGGCCCCGGCTTCGAGCACGCCGGCACCGAGCCGCGCCTGAAGGCGGTCCGCGAGGTGGCGGCGGAGACCGGCGCCACCGTCAACCAGGTGGTGCTCTCCTGGCTGATGGGCGGCGACATCCCGGTCCTCCCCCTCGTCGGTGCCTCCTCGGTGGCCCAGCTGGAGGAGAACCTGGGCGCGGTCGAGCTCGAACTGACCGCGGAGCAGCGGGCGAAGCTCGACTCCGTGAACTGACGCCCCGGGGCCCCGGAGCGGGCCGGGGGCACGGATCCCGACGGGCCGGTCGAGGCCCTCGGCAGCCGTCCCCCGGCGCGCCCGGGACCTGAGATATATGGCTGCGATAGGAGTGGCGGCGAGGCTGGGTCCGCCCCGGCCGGACGGGTCGGGGTGATGGTCCATGTCCCCACCCGTGGAGGTCCCATGCCCCGCCGCTTCGCCCGTTCGCTGCTCGCCGCCGGAATCGCCGCGCCGCTTCTGCTGATGGCGTCGGGGCAGGCCGAGGCCGCCGTGCCCACCGACAAGGCCGCGGTGCTGAGCAGTTGGACGCAGACGAGCGTGAGCAGCTACGACGCGTGGAACGCGGCCCGGCAGAACCAGGCCGCCTGGAGCGCGTACCAGTTCGACTGGTCGACCGACTACTGCACGACCTCGCCCGACAACCCGTTCGGCTTCCCGTTCAAGAACGCCTGCGCGCGCCATGACTTCGGCTACCGCAACTACAAGGCGGCCGGCACCTTCTCGGCGAACAAGGACCGCCTCGACAGCGCCTTCTACGCCGACCTCAAGCGCGTCTGCGCCGGCTACTCCGGTGCCACCGCCACCTCCTGCAACGCCACGGCCTGGACGTACTACCAGGCCGTCTCCATCTTCGGGCTGTCCCCCGCCGTGGACGGCACGGCCGACGCCCGATGAGACCGGGCGGGGAGCCCTCCGGGGCCCCCGCCCCGCGGCCGGTCACTGCGCCACCCCCGAGGCGGAGTGACCGGCCCCTTCCCCTTGGGACGCCCGGTCCGGTGAGGGCTGCGGGCAGCGACAA
>NZ_MWIG01000643.1:0-4281 GCF_002156145.1 Streptomyces sp. NRRL B-24572
ATGTTTACCCGTGATCGGGTCACACTCGCGTTGAGCGGGACGGTCATGCCGGAATGTGGCCGACCGTCCACAGCGTCCTCGCTGTGTTGTCGCCACCCCGAGGGGTGGACTTTTTCAAAGGAACCTCGGCCATCCGGAGATGGACGGGGTATCAACTAATCTGGCGTTGATTTTTGGCACGCTGTTGAGTTCTCAAGGTGCGGACGCTTCCTTCGTTCCCGTTTCCGGGCCCTCCGGGCGCTTCCTTCGTTTTCCAGCTTAGCAGATCCGAATTTCCGTTTCTGCCACCCGCTGGAGCGGGCTGCTGGGGCTGGAATTCACTTTCGCGTTTTCCGTTCCCGGCGGGGTTGAACATTACCAGGCTTTCTCGGTCCCCCTGACCACGTCCCCTGCGAGCATGCAGAGGTGTAGACCACTGGGGTTAGGATCTGGCTTGATAGGTGCTGCCGACCCGCGACTCAAGGCCGCGTTGGGGTCAGGCAGGAGTACGACAGTACATCCCACCGTCAGTAGAGGCAAATCGTTTCCGGTGGTCCCTAGCTCCGCCCAACGGGTACATCTCGTGCGGAACCGGGACTTCCTATGACATACGCTTCAGAACAGTACGCCGTCCAGGACAGGTAGTGACGGCGCCACACAATCTCCGCCCCTGGGAGGCTTCCCATGACAACCGTGACGTCGCCGCTTGCTGGACGCGCCATCGGTCTCGCCGCAGTTCCCGACCCGGTCTTCTCCGGTGCGATGGTCGGTCCCGGTACCGCCATCGATCCCGTACGTGAGCCCTCGGATGCCGTCTCCCCTCTCGACGGGGTCATCGTCTCCATGCACCCGCACGCCTTCGTCGTCGTCGACGACGAAGGGCACGGAGTGCTGACGCACCTCGGCATCGACACCGTTCAGCTCAATGGACAGGGTTTCGAGCTGCTCGTCAGCAAGGGTGACCGGGTGACGCGCGGACAGGCCGTCGTCCGTTGGAACCCCGCCGAGGTCGAGGCCGCCGGCAAGTCCGCCATCTGTCCCGTCGTGGCCCTGGAGGCCACTGCCGACTCGCTCTCCGACCTCGTCGAGGACGGCGACGTGAAGGCCGGCGACCAGCTCTTCGGCTGGCGCTGAGCCGGTCCGTCCTCGTGACGACCGCGAGTTCGACATTCAACGCGGCGGCCGGGGCCGTCGCTCAATCGGAGACGGGTGAGATGGAGACAACGCTGCGAGGCGTCGGCGTCAGCCACGGAGTGGCGATCGGCGAGGTCCGGCACATGGGTACGGCGGTCCTGGAGCCGCCGGCCAAGCAGATCCCCGCGGACGAGGCGGAGCGCGAGCAGGGGCGCGCCCGTCAGGCCGTGGAGGCTGTGGCCGCGGACCTGATTGCCCGGGGCAATCTGGCCGGTGGTGAGGCCCAGGCCGTGCTCGAGGCCCAGGCGATGATCGCCCAGGACCCGGAGCTCATGGCCGACGTCGACCGCCGGGTCGCGGTCGGCAGCACGGCCGAGCGCGGTATCTACGACGCCTTCTCGCACTACCGCGAGCTGCTCGCGGGTGCCGGCGAGTACATGGCGGGCCGGGTCGCGGACCTGGACGACGTGCGGAACCGGATCGTCGCGCGGCTGCTCGGCGTGCCGATGCCGGGCGTGCCGGACAGCGACGAGCCGTACGTACTGATCGCGCGGGACCTGGCGCCGGCCGACACGGCGCTGCTCGACCCGACGCTCGTGCTCGGGTTCGTGACGGAGGAGGGCGGTCCGACCAGTCACAGCGCGATCCTCGCGCGGGCGCTGGGTGTGCCGGCCATCGTGGCGCTGCCGGGCGCGGGTGAGCTGGCCGAGGGCACGCTCATCGCGGTCGACGGTTCCACGGGTGAGCTTTTCGTGGACCCGAGCGAGGAGAAGAAGGCGGCGCTGACGAAGGCGGCCGCCGAGCGCAAGGCCGCGCTGGCGACGTCCAGCGGTCCGGGTGCGACCTCCGACGGGCACAAGGTGCCGCTGCTCGCCAATGTCGGCGGTCCGGCGGACGTGCTGGCGGCGGTGGAGGCCGGTGCCGAGGGTGTCGGACTGTTCCGTACGGAGTTCCTCTTCCTGGACGACAGCAAGAAGGCTCCGTCCGAGGAGAAGCAGGTCGAGGCGTACCGCAAGGTTCTCGAGGCGTTCCCCGAGGGCCGTGTGGTCGTGCGGGTGCTCGACGCGGGTGCCGACAAGCCGCTGGACTTCCTGACTCCTGTGGACGAGCCGAACCCGGCGCTCGGTGTGCGGGGTCTGCGGTCGCTGCTCGACCACCCGGAGGTGCTGCGGACACAGCTGACCGCGCTGGCGAAGGCGGCCGAGGGACTGCCGGTGTACCTCGAGGTCATGGCTCCGATGGTGGCCGACCGTACGGACGCGAAGGCGTTCGCCGATGCGTGCCGTGAGGCGGGGCTGCGGGCGAAGTTCGGTGCGATGGTCGAGATTCCCTCGGCCGCGCTGCGGGCGCGCTCGATCCTGCAGGAGGTCGAGTTCCTGTCGCTGGGCACGAACGACCTGGCGCAGTACACCTTCGCGGCCGACCGTCAGGTCGGTGCGGTGTCGCGGCTCCAGGATCCGTGGCAGCCGGCGCTGCTCGACCTGGTGGCGCTGTCCGCCGAGGCGGCCAAGGCCGAGGGCAAGAGCTGTGGTGTCTGTGGCGAGGCCGCTTCGGATCCGCTGCTCGCCTGTGTGCTGACCGGTCTGGGGGTCACCTCCCTGTCCATGGGTGCGGCGTCCATTCCGTATGTGCGGGCGACGCTGGCCAAGTACACGCTGGCGCAGTGCGAGCGGGCCGCGGCCGCGGCCCGTGCCGCGGACACGGCGCACGATGCGCGCATCGCCGCGCAGGCGGTGCTGTCCGGGGAGTGATCCCCTGAGGGGGTCGATGAAGGGGCTTTCCGTCACGTGGTGGCGGGGAGCCCCTTCGTCGTGTCGGGGTCAGTGATGGGTGGTCCAGTCGTCGTCGGGGTCGGGGGCGAGGGGGAGGCCGGCGCGGTACTCGACGCCCGGTTCCGGGGAGAGGGGTTCGCCGGTGCGGGCGTCGGTGCAGTAGGCGGCGAAGACCTCGGCCTCGGTGAGGGGGGTCAGGGTGCCGTCGGTGAGGCGCCAGCCGTGGAGCCGGTCGGGGGCGCCGGGGGTGGTGGTGCGCAGGACGACTCCGCCGGGTGACGCGAGGGCGATGCCGGTGGCGAGGACGGCGGTGAACTCCGCTCCTGTGGCGTCGTCGGGGGGTGTGGTGCCGTGGGTGTGGAGGACGGCGAGGAGCTGGTCGTCGGCGGCCTGGACGCTGCAGACGAGGTGGTGGGTGCCGGGGCCTGCGGCTTCGAGGAGTCGTACGAGAAGCCGGCCCGCCCGCTCGTACGCGGCTTTGCCGATGTCCTTGCCGCAGCCGGCGCAGTCGCCGGCGGTGGCGAGGACGGTGGTGGCGTACTCCCAGGTGGCCTGTCGGACGGCGGTGTCGACGAGCTCGGGGAGGAGGGTGGTGAGGGGCTGGCCGGTGTAGGTGACGCGGGCGCCGGTGGCGGCCAGGTGGGCGGTGAAGTGGCTGCGGCTCGTGGGGTGGTCGGGGTCGGTGCCGGTCTCGGCGCACCATGCCGCGTACTCCTCGGGGTCGAAGAGGGTGACGGTGGTGTGGCCGCCCTGGGTCGCGAGGGTCCTGAGGAGGGCCTCGACCTGCCGCAGGTAGGTGGTGTGGTCGTCGAAGGCGAAGGTGCGGTACTGCCGCATGGCGGCGAAGTCCTGCTCGTCGGCGAGGAGGCCGACGGTGCTGGGGACCTCGCGGCGCAGGGCGCGGCGGAGGTGTGCGGTGGTGGTGCCGGTACGGGTCATGTCTCCCCCTGGTGACGCTCCGATCAGTGCTCACTCACCGTAACCTTTGACACTGACAGTGACGGTCCGGGTTCGGTGAGGCGGCGGCGGACGAGGCGGTTCTGGGCGGCGGCGGTGGCGACCAGGGCGGCGCCGAGGAGGGGCCAGGCGAGGGGGCCTGCGGAGACGATGCCGGTCATAAGGAGGGGGCCTGCGAAGCGCTGGGTGGACTGGGCGAGGCCGTGGACTCCCAGGTAGGCGCCCTGGGCGTCGCCGGGGGCGAGGGCGACGGAGAGCTCCCAGGAGGCCATGGTGTGGACCATCTCGGCGAAGGTGAGGGCGACGGTGGCCGTGATCAGGGCGGCGATCGCAAGGGTGCGGCCGCCGAGGGCGGAGACGGCGAGGGCGATCGTGCCGAGGGCGAAGAGGCCTGCCAGGGGGCGGAGCAGGCGGCGGGCGGCGTCGGTGGTGGCGCCGA
>NZ_MWIG01000644.1:0-2906 GCF_002156145.1 Streptomyces sp. NRRL B-24572
GGACTTTTTCAAAGGAACCTCGGCCATCCGGAGATGGACGGGGTATCAACTAATCTGGCGTTGATTTTTGGCACGCTGTTGAGTTCTCAAGGTGCGGACGCTTCCTTCGTTCCCGTTTCCGGGCCCTCCGGGCGCTTCCTTCGTTTCCGACTCTATCAGATCTTTCCGATCCGATTTCCTCGGTGCTTTCCGGTCCCTTTCGCTTTCGCTCCGGGCCCTTCCGGCGTGGTCACTACTTTAGCTGATTTCCCTGGAGGCTCAAATCGAGTCAGTTCGAAAAGAATTTCGGAATGCCGAAATGAACCCCGTTGGGGTTGTCATATCTGAGTAGTGGATGGCCGCTCCGGGGTGCTTGAACAAGCAGGCCCGGTTCCAGCGGCTCGGTCCACGTTAGTCGGTCGTCCTCGACGAGTCAAGCCTTCGCTTGCGGGGTGTGTGAGGACGGTACGGGCTCACCGTCGGGTCCTCGGTGATCCAGTAGCGCCAGGGGTGCGGGGCGCCGTCGCCGCCCACGCCCGTACGGGGGCCGCTGCTGATGCGGTCCGGGGTGGGGGGCGTACCCGTGAGGAGGGCGAGCGGTCCGTCCTGGCCTGCGCAGGTGTCCGTGCCGTTCAGGGAGAGGGCGACGTCGAGGGCGGTCGCGAGGCGGGCCGGGCCCTTCGCCAGTTCGTGGTCGGAGCGGGCCGAGCGGCGGCGGGGGCGGGCCTGGTCGGCGCCCTCGATGATTTCACCCGCGCGGAGGAGGACACCGCTCGCGTGTCCCTCGGGGCCGCACACCAGGTTGAGGCAGTGCCACATGCCGTACGTGAAGTAGACGTACGCGTGGCCCGGGGGTCCGAACATGACGGCGTTGCGGGCGGTGCGGCCCCGGAAGGCGTGCGAGCCGGGGTCGATCGCGCCGGCGTACGCCTCCACCTCCGTGAGGCGCAGTTCCATCCGGCCTTCGTCCGTGTTGCGGACGAGGGTGCGGCCCAGGAGATCGGGGGCGACCTCCAGGACGGGGCGGTCGAAGAAGGACCTCGGGAGCGGCGTACGGTCGGGGCTCTCGCTCATGGCGTCCGAGCGTACTGGGGAACCGGCTACGGTCGTCGCGCGTATGTAGGGGTCAGGACCCGAGAAGGAGTGTTGGTCATGGGATTCAAGAAGCTGCTCGCGAGCCTGGGTGCCGGTGGGGCCACCGTGGAGACGGTGCTCACCGAGGAGAACGTCGTCCCGGGTGGGGTCGTCCAGGGCGAGGTGCGGATCCAGGGCGGTTCGGTCGCGCAGCAGATCGAGGGGCTGTCCGTCGGTCTGCAGGCGCGGGTCGAGGTCGAGGGCGGCGACCAGGAGTACAAGCAGGACATCGAGTTCGTGAAGGTGCGGCTCGGCGGGGCCTTCGAGGTGCAGGCCGGGGCGGTGCACGTGGTGCCGTTCGGCCTGGAGATTCCGTGGGAGACGCCGGTGACGACGATCGCCGGGCAGCAGCTGCGCGGGATGAACATCGGGGTGACGACCGAGCTGGAGATCGCGCGGGCCGTGGACTCGGGTGACCTGGACCCGATCAACGTGCACCCGCTGCCGGCGCAGCAGGCGATCCTGGACGCCTTCATCCAGCTGGGCTTCCGGTTCAAGAGCGCGGACATGGAGCGCGGGCACATCCGGGGGACGCGGCAGAAGCTGCCCTTCTACCAGGAGATCGAGTTCTTCGCGCCGCAGCAGTACCGGGGTCTGAACCAGGTCGAGGTCAGCTTCGTCGCGGACGACCATGAGATGGACGTCGTCCTGGAGATGGACAAGAAGCCGGGTCTGTTCACCGAGGGCAGCGACTCCTTCCGCGCGTTCAAGGTGGGACTGCACGACTTCCACACGACCGACTGGGCGGCTTACCTCAACCAGTGGCTCGCCGAGGTCGGCGGTCGTCGCAACTGGCTCTAGGCTCGGCTCCGTCAGCGTTGACGGACGATTCGGAGGTATTCGACGTGTCCGAGGGCAAGAGGGCGCCGCTCCCCCACGACTTCCACCCGCCGGTGGCGGCGTTCACCGTGGTGAGCGACGACGTCGCGCCGGGCGGGGTCCTGAAGGACGCTCAGGTGTACGCGGCGGGGAACACCTCTCCGCAGCTGAGCTGGGAGGGGTTCCCGGCGGAGACGAAGAGCTTCGCCGTGACCTGCTTCGACCCGGACGCCCCGACGGGCAGCGGGTTCTGGCACTGGGTGCTGTTCGACATCCCGGCGTCGGTGACGGAACTGCCGGCCGGCGCGGGGTCCGGGTCGTTCGAGGGGCTGCCGGCCGGTGCCGTGCACGCGCGGAACGACTACGGGTCGAAGGACTTCGGTGGCGCCGCCCCGCCGAAGGGGGACGGGCCGCACCGGTACGTCTTCACGGTGTACGCGGTGGATCAGGAGAAGCTCGGTCCGGACGCCGACGCCTCGCCGGCCGCGGTCGGGTTCAACCTGCGCTTCCACACCCTTGGACGTGCCCAGCTCGTGGGTGAGTACGAGGATCCCGCGTAAGGCCGATCGTTCGTCAGTTGTTTGCCCGCTTCTGGTCTTGGAGAGATCAGAAGCGGGCATCTTTTGTTGCGCAGGAAATTGCGTTGTCCGACCCGGCCGGCCCGGCCATCGTTGATCCAAGCCCGGAACCCCAAGTCGGGGTCGGGGCCGGTACACGGGAGGTGGGCAACATGCGGGACACGCTGGTACTGAACGCGAGCTTCGAGCCGCTGTCGACGGTCACACTCAACCGTGCGGTGGTGCTCGTCCTGCAGGACAAGGCCGTCGTCGAGCAGGCCCATCCCGAACTGAGGGTGCGGGGTGCCGCCGTCGATCTCCCGGTGCCGCGGGTGATCAGGCTCTGCCGGTACGTACGGGTGCCGTTCCGAAGACAGGCCCCGTGGTCGAGGAGGGGGGTGCTGGTCCGGGACCAGC
>NZ_MWIG01000645.1:0-7930 GCF_002156145.1 Streptomyces sp. NRRL B-24572
GATCCCGGATCCGATATTCAGATACTGGATATCGGATCCGGGATCTGAATATTGGATCCGGGATCCAGTGCCCGAGGCCGGTCACCCGTAGGCGCCGCCGAACCACTTCCGTACCGCCTCCGTGTGGAGCGGGAAGGCCAGTTCCGCCGGCGCCCTGAGGACGTGGTGGCCGCTCGTCTCGTCCGTCGGGGCCGACGGCGGGAGTTCTGCGGCAGGGCGGGCCGGCAGGAGGCCGAAGAGGAGGAGGTGGCCGGCCGGGGAGCTCAGCGCGTCGGCGAGGCGGACCTCCTCGGCCGAGGCCGGGATGCCGGTCTCCTCGCGGAGTTCGCGGGCGACGGCGGCGCGCCAGTCCTCGTCGTGGTCGATGAAGCCGCCGGGCAGGGCCACCCCGCCCCGCGCGGGTTCGATGGTGCGGGTGATGACGAGGAGGCCCGTCCCCGTCGCATCGGTGACGGGGAGGAGGGCGACGGCGACGGGCAGCGGGTTGCGGTAGGCGGTGTGGCCGCAGGCCGGGCAGGTGCGGGGCCAGCCGGCGTCGGCCGGGTGGGCGGCGCCGCAGGAGGAGCAGTGGGAGTCCTTCACGGCCCGACCGTATGCGATCACCCTTTCCCGGCGCTGCCGGAACTGGTAGACGGTGCGCATGACTGGACTCGCAACCGCCCTCCGTACCCTCGCCGTCACGGCCGCGGCCGGGCTGCTCGCCGTCACCGGTGCCGTCGCCGCGCCCGCTCCCCCGGCCTCGGCCGCGCCGGAGCCCAAGGCGCCGCGGGAGTTCGTGGCCCTGAGCTCCGTGGACCCGACGATCCTCCAGGAGATGCGCTACACGACCGAGCACAACTTCGTCGGCGAGCCGGTGGACGGCTACCGGCAGCCGCTGTGCATCCTGACCCGCCCCGCGGCCGAGGCGCTGCACCGCGCGCAGGTCCGGCTGCTCGTCCGGGGGTACACGCTGAAGGTGTACGACTGCTACCGGCCGCAGCGGGCCGTGGACCACTTCGTGCGCTGGGCGAAGGACCTGGAGGACGAGCGGATGAAGAAGGAGTTCTATCCGCTCGTCGACAAGTCGAGGCTGTTCGCGGACGGTTACATCGCGGAGAAGTCGGGGCACAGCCGGGGTTCGACGGTGGATCTGACGATCGTGCGGCTTCCGGCGGCGCCCACGCGCGCGTACGTACCGGGTGAGGAGCTGGTGGACTGCTCCGCACCGCAGGAGGAGCGTTTTCCGGACAACTCCGTGGACATGGGCACCGGCTTCGACTGCTTCGACACCCTCTCGCACACCGACGACCCGCGGATCGGGGGCGAGCAGCGGGCCAACCGCGATCTGCTGAGGGGAGCGCTCGCCGAGCAGGGCTTCGTGAACCTGCCCGAGGAGTGGTGGCACTTCACGTTCAAGCCCGAGCCGTTCCCGGCCACGTTCTTCGACTTCCCGGTGGCGCGGAGGTCGGTGGCCGGGCACTGAGTCACCGGGCCCTTCTCAGTACCGGCCTCCCATGGCACACTTCTGACGCTTCGTCAGATCACGGGAGGTCCCGATGGCACGGACGCGCAGACCGGTGGTGGCCGGGTGGTTCACCGACGACACCGTGCCGGAGGCGGAGTTCCGGCTGCTCGGCACCCGCTGCACGGCCTGCGCGTCGGTCTTCTTCCCGCGCGAGGACGACTGGTGCCGCAACCCCGGCTGCCCGGGCGGCGGCGAGCTGGCCGAGGTCCCGCTCTCGCCGCGCGGCCGGGTCTGGTCGTACACCGACGGCCGGTACCGTCCGCCCGCCCCGTACGTCTCCGACCCGGACGCGCCCTGGGAGCCGTACACCCTGGTCGCCGTCGAGCTCGCGGCCGAGGCGATGGTGGTGCTCGGGCAGGCGGCGCCCGGCGTGACGACGGCCGACCTCGCCGTCGGGACGGAGGTCGAGGTGGTGCCGGGGGTGCTGAACGAGGACGAGGAACACGTCTGGACCACCTGGAACTGGCGGCCGGTCACCACGGCGGATCGGGAGGAGCGGTCGTGAACGACATCGCCGTGCTCGGGGCCGGGATGCACCCCTGGGGCAAATGGGGACGGAGCTTCGTCTCGTACGGGACGGCCGCCGCCCGCGCCGCGCTCGCCGACGCCGGTCTGGAGTGGTCCGACGTCGGCTCGGTCGTCGGCGCCGACACCATGCGGTGCGGGTACCCGGGGTACGTGGCGGGGGCGACCTTCGCCCAGGCCCTCGGCTGGCAGGGGGCGCGGGTCACCAGCGTGTACGCCGCCTGTGCCTCGGGCGCCCAGGCCATCGGGACCGCCCGGGCCCAGATCCTGGCGGGTCTCGCGGACGTGGTCCTGGTCGTCGGCGCGGACTCGACGCCGAAGGGCTTCCTCGCCCCGGCCGGCGGCGAGCGGCCCGGCGACCCCGACTGGCTGCGGTTCCGGGTGCTCGGGGCGACCAACCCGGCGTACTTCGCGCTCTACGCGCGCCGCAGGATGGCGCTGTACGGCGACACGGCCGAGGACTTCGCCCAGGTGAAGGTGAAGAACGCGGCGGCCGGCGCGCTCAATCCGCTGGCCCGCTACCGCGCGCGCGTGACGGCCGAGGAGGTCGCGGCCTCCGCCGTCGTCGCCGACCCGCTGCGGCTCCTCGACATCTGCGCCACCTCGGACGGGGGCGCCGCGCTCGTGCTGTCCAGCATGGAGTTCGCGCGCCGGCACGGGCACCCCGACCCGGTCCGGGTCCGTGCGGTCTCCACCGTCTCCCCCACGTACCCCAAGGCGGTGCTCGACCTCCCCGACATCGCGACCGATTCGGCGGCGGCCGTCTCCCCCGCCCCGCACTCCTTCCGCGCCTCGATCGCCCGCGCCGCCTACGAGGAGGCGGGGCTCGGGCCCGAGGACCTGTCCCTGGCGGAGGTGTACGACCTGTCCACCGCCCTGGAGCTGGAGTGGTACGAGGACATCGGGCTCTGCGCGCCGGGCGAGGGCGCCAAGCTGCTGCGGGAGGGCGTGACGGCCCTCGGCGGACGCCTTCCGGTCAACACCAGTGGCGGCCTCGGCTCCTTCGGGGAGGCGGTGCCCGCCCAGGCGATCGCCCAGGTCTGCGAGCTGACCTGGCAGCTGCGCGGGACGGCGGGCGACCGACAGGTGCCGGGCGCGCGGGCCGGGATCACCGCGAACCAGGGCCTGTTCGGGCACGGTTCGGCGGTGGTGGCGGTGCGCTGACCGCCCGTGCGGTCACGTGGTGACCGGACTCCGGTCCGCGAGGACGAGGGCGTGCTGCACGACCGCCACGAGCACGTTCTTCACGGACTCGCGGTCCCGGGCGTCGCACATCAGCAGCTCCACCTCGGGGTCCAGGTCGAGCGCGCCGCGCACGCTCTCCGCCGGGAACCGCTGGGCGCCCTCGAAGCAGTTGACGGCCACCGTGAACGGGATGCCGCGCCGCTCGAAGTAGTCGATGGCGGCGAAGCTGTCCTCCAGGCGGCGGGTGTCCGCGAGGACGATGGCGCCCAGGGCCCCCTGGGCCAGCTCGTCCCAGAGGAACCAGAAGCGGTCCTGCCCCGGGGTGCCGAAAAGGTACAGGACGAGGTCCTCGCGCAGCGTGATCCGGCCGAAGTCCATGGCGACCGTGGTGGTCGTCTTGGTCTCGACGCCGTGCAGGTCGTCGACGGGCCGCCCCGCCTCGCTGAGGATCTCCTCGGTCCGCAGGGGCCTGATCTCGCTGACCGAGCCCACCAGCGTCGTCTTGCCGACCCCGAACCCGCCCGCGACGAGGATCTTCAGGGTCACCGGCTCGACGTACGGCTTGGTGCGGCTAGAGCGCCCGAAGGCCATTGATCACCTCGCGAAGGATGCTCACGTCCGGCAGCTCGGCCGGCGGAACGGGGCGGGTCACATGGACGAGTTCGTCCTCGACGAGGTCGCCGACGAGCACCCGGACCACCCCGACGGGGAGGTCGAGGCCGGCGGCGAGCTCGGCGATCGACTGGGGCTGCTCGGAGCAGCGTTCGACGATCTCCACGTGTTCCGGGGAGAGCGTCTGGTCCCGGCCGGGGTCGTCGGCGGCGGGCTCGGGAACGACCAGCGCGATCAGGTCGAGCCGGTGGCGGGTGGCGGCACTGGTCCGGCCGCGGGTCATCGCGTACGGACGGACCACCGGCCCGGCCTCGTCGTCGAACCAGTGGTGGTGGCCGGGGGTCTGGCCCCTCTTCCGCTGGTTCTGCTCGGCTTCGTCACTCATGCCGTCCCACTCACCCTCCCGAGGGCAGACCGGTCCGGGGAGCCGTCGTGAGGTGGGCCCCGACCCGCTTCACCATCAGCGTCATCTCGTAGGCGACCTGGCCGACGTCCGAGTCGGCGTCCGCCAGCACCGCCAGGCAGCTGCCGTCGCCGGCGGCCGTGACGAAGAGGAAGGCGTCCTCCAGCTCGACGACCGTCTGGCGGACCTTGCCCGCCTCGAAGTGGCGGCCGACGCCCTTGGCGAGGCTGTGGAACCCGGAGGCCACGGCCGCCAGGTGCTCGCCGTCCTCGCGGGTCAGCTCCTGGGAGGCACCGGTGGGGAGTCCGTCGCTGGAGAGCACCAGGGCCTTCCGGATGGACCCGACGCGCTGGACGAGCTCGTCGAGGAGCCAGTTCAACTCGCCGTTTCCGCGTCCGTTTCCGGAGGTCGTGCTGGGTGCTGCGGCGTTCGGTGCGGTCATCGACCGTCCCCCTCGGGTGTCGTTCCTTGTGCTGTCGGATCGTCCGGCTCTGTGCTGTCCCGCCGGCCGCGCTGCCAGCCACGCTGCATGGCGGCCATGCGCGCGCGTACCTCCTCGGCGTCGCGCTCGAAGGAGTCGGGTCCGTCGGACGGCGCTCCGGTGCCCGTACGGCCGTCGGCGCGGGTTCCCTTACCGCGGCCGGCCGGGCCCTCGGTCTCGCGCAGCTGGGGCGCGAGGCTGGCCTGGCGGACGCGGCGGGGCAGCCCGCCGAACGGATCCGGGTCCTCCGGCGGCACGGAACCCTCCGGAGGTACGGAGCCCATCGGCGGCACGGGACCCTCCGGCGGTACGGGGACGAGGACGGGCCCCGCGCCCGGGCCCGGCAGGGAGCCCCGCCGGTCGTCCTGCGGGAAGTCCGGCCGGTGGTCCTGCGGGTGCGCGCGGTCGGGCCGAGCGTGGGCGTCCGGCTCGTCGAGGCGGCGGCCGTGGTCCACGACGAGCGTCGGGGTGCGGCGGCGCGGCAGCTGTACGGGGCCGTGGAGCGTGCCGTCGGCGGGCGCGTCCTGGCCCGCCGTACGGTCCTGTGCCTGCTCGTGCTGCTCGCCGGCCGGTACGAGTCCGGTGCGGCGGCGGTCGCGGGGCCGGAAGAGGCCGCCGCGCTCGCTGTCGCTGTCGAGGAGGTCCGCGGACCGGTCGAGGAGGACGTCGAAGTCCTCGGTGCCGAGCGGAGCCTCCAGCTCCACGGGGCCGTCGAGCGGTCCGGGCGCCTCGGCCACGTCGGGGACCTTCGCGAGGGCCGGCCTGCGGAGGGGCAGGGTGCCGCCGTCGCCGGCCGCGTCGCCCGTGTGCCCCGGGCGCTCCAGGGTCTTGCGGTCGAGCCGGAATCCGGCGCCCTGGGTCTCGGGCGCGTCGGTGAGCAGCGCGGCCGGGATGAAGACGACCGCGGTGGTCCCTCCGTACGGGGAGGTCTGCAGCGAGACCCGGACGTTCTGGCGCTGGGCGAGGCGGCTGACGACGAAGAGGCCGAGCCGGTCGGTGTCCGAGAGCTCGAACTCGGGGGTCTCGGCGAGCCGGAGGTTGGCGTCGAGCAGGGCGTCGGGGTTCATGCCGAGGCCGCGGTCGTGGATCTCCAGGGTGAAGCCGTTCGCGACCCGCTCGCCCAGGACCTGGACGGCGGTGTGCGGGGGCGAGTACACCGTGGCGTTCTCGAGGAGTTCGGCGATGAGGTGGGTGAGGTCCGCGACGGCGGGGCCGCCCACGCCGAGGCGGGGCAGTCGGCGCACCTCGATCCGCTCGTAGTCCTCGACCTCGGCGACGGCGGCGCGGACCACGTCCATGAGCTGGACGGGCTTGCGCCACTGGCGGGAGGGGGCGGCGCCGGACAGGATGACGAGACCCTCGGCGTGGCGGCGCATGCGGGTGGTGAGGTGGTCGAGGCGGAAGAGGTCGGCCAGCTCGTCGGTGTCCTCCGTGCGCCGCTCCATGGTGTCGAGGAGGGTCAGCTGACGGTGGAGCAGGACCTGGTTGCGGCGGGCGAGGTTGACGAACACCTCGGAGACGCCGCGGCGCAGTTCGGCCTGCTTGACGGCGGCCTCGACGGCGGCGCGCTGGAGGGTGTTGAGGGCCTGGCCGACCTCGCCGACCTCGTCCTCCCCGTACTTCAGGTGGGGCACCTCGGTGCCGACGTCGACCTGTTCGCCGGCGGCGAGGCGGCGCATGACGCTGGGCAGCCGGACGCCGGAGACCTCCTGGGCCTCCTTCTGCAGGCGGCGCAGGTCGCGGATGAGCGCGCGGCCGATGCGGAGGGAGATGACGATCGAGGCGATGAGGGCGAGGAAGCCGAGGACGCCGGCGATGCCGACCTTGAGGAGGACGCTGTACGCGGCGGGCTTGACGCGCTCCTGGTAGCGGTCGCCTGCGGCGGTGTTCTCGCGGGCCAGGTCGTCGAGGACGGGGCTCGCCTGGTCCTGCCAGCGTGCGGCGGTGATGGCGCGCGGGCTGCCGGTGGGGCCCTCTTCGACGATCGCGTTCTCGGCGGTGCGCAGCGGCAGGGTCCTGGGGCTGCGCCAGTACTTCTCGAAGTGCTCGCGCTCGGCGGTGGGCAGGAGTTCGAGGTTGACCTCGTAGAACTGCTCGCGGTTGGCGACGAGGTCGGAGATCTCGCGGATCTCCTCGGTGGTGAAGCGGTCCGCGACGAGCGCGGAGAGGACGAGGGCGTCCTCACGGGAGAGCAGTTCACGCGCGCGCGTGATGCCGACGAGGGCGCGGCCCTGCTTGTCCATCTCCACGTTCTCGAGGGCGTGGAGGGTGATGAGGAAGCTGTAGCAGGGGTCGACGAGCCGGTTGTAGAACTCGAGGGCCTGCATGCGGCCGATGTCGCGGCTCTCGACGGAGCGGCGCAGCGAGGCGAGGCCGTCGAGCGCGTCGAGGAGGGAGTTGAGCCGCTGGGTGGTGACGGGCCGCATGGTCTCACGTACGCCGGGGTCGGCGGCGTTGGCGCGGATGCGGGCGATCTGCCGGTCGGTGGCACTGCGGGTCTCGCGCAGGGAGGCGAGGGCGTCGGAGCCACGGGGGTCGGCGAGGTAGATGAGCGACTGCCGGCGTTCGATCTGGATGACCCGGGCGGTGTCCTCCAGGGGGTAGCCGACCTTGTCGACGATGTAGCCGACGTCGAGGAGCTGATCGGCCTCACGGCCCGTCAGGACCGTGGCGAAACCCCACAGTCCGGTGAGGGAGACGAGCGGTACGAGCAGCAACGCCACGATCTTCCTGCGGATGGACTTCCCGCGAAAGCGCATGGCCTCCCCCAGCTCGGCCCCCGTGCGCCACGGGGGTCCTTCACGTTCGTGACGTCCGGCGTCAACACGCGGCGTCAACCTTGAATTTCAACAAACGGCGGCGCGAGCCTACTACTGCATCACGACCATCCCGAAGGCGTGTCCGAGCTATTTTCAGCCTGTCGAGTGAGTGTTGATCATGAGATGTCCTGGTATTACGGGAGTTGAGATTGGCCACTGTGGCGCAGGACACCTTGCGATGTGCCCTTTCTCCGGCCTGCACGGATGGCTGGAACTGTTCGTTCCGCCGAGATCTGTGGTGCGTTGCCCCCCACCCGGGCGAAACCTTTTCGCTCTCTCGTGCGTCAATAAGTACGGGGAGGGTTCTGTCCGCGTAAAGCCGCTCAAGACGGGCAACCGACCCTGAAGTCGTTCAGTGGTGGGGAGTGACAGGACAATGGAACACGAGGCGCGGCCGGCCC
>NZ_MWIG01000646.1:0-6644 GCF_002156145.1 Streptomyces sp. NRRL B-24572
GCGCGGCGCCGCGCCGACGAGGAGCGGCTGCACATCGCACGGGAGCTGCACGACTCGCTCACCCACCAGATCTCCGTCATCAAGGTGCAGTCCGAGGTCGCCGTCCACGTGGCCCGCAGACGCGGCGAGCAGGTGCCGGAGACGCTCCTCGCGATCCAGGAGGCCGGACGTGAGGCGAGCCGGGAGCTGCGCGCGACCCTGGAGGCGCTGCGCGACGACGACACGGCCCCGCCGCGCGGGCTCGCCGACGTACCGGAACTGGTGGAGCGGGCCGGCAGGACCGGTCTGGAGGCGACGCTGACGATCGAGGGGCAGCGGCACGACGTGCCGGCCGCGGTGGGCCGGACCGCCTACCGGATCGTCCAGGAGTCGCTGACCAACGTCGTCCGGCACGCCGCCGCCACCACGGCATCGGTACGGATCGACTACCGGCCCGACGCCCTCGCGCTCCGCATCGACGACGACGGCAGGGCCACGCCGGACACCGTCCCCGTGCCCGGCGTCGGGCTGCTCGGCATGCGCGAACGCGTCACCGCCCTCGGCGGCCTCCTGCGCGCCGAACCGCGCGGCGGGGGCGGCTTCACCGTCCGGGCCGAACTCCCCGTGGAGCGGACGTCGTGATCCGAGTCCTGCTCGTCGACGACCAGCCGCTCATCCGCAGCGGATTCCGCGCCCTCCTCGACCTGGAGGACGACATCGAGGTGGTGGCCGAGGCCGCCGACGGCAGGGAGGGCCTGGAGCTCGCCAGGGAACACCTGCCCGACATCGCGCTCGTCGACATCCAGATGCCGGTCGTCGACGGCATCGAGGCGACCCGGCGCATCGCCGCGGACCCGGCCCTGGCCGGGGTGCACGTCGTCATCCTGACCAACTACGGCATGGACGAGTACGTCTTCGACGCGCTGCGCGCCGGCGCCGCGGGATTCCTCGTCAAGGACATCGTCCCGGACGACTTCCTGCACGCCGTCCGCGTGGCCGCGCGCGGCGACGCCCTGCTCGCCCCCTCGATCACCCGCAAGCTGATCGACCGGTACGTGTCCCAGCCGCTCGACACCGGTGCCGGGGCGGGGCTCGAAGAGCTGACCGGCCGTGAACGCGAGGCCGTCGCCCTCGTCGCGCGGGGCCTGTCCAACGACGAGATCGCCGACCACATGGTGATCAGCCCGATGACCGTGAAGACCCACGTCAACCGGGCGATGACGAAGCTCCACGCCCGCGACCGGGCCCAACTCGTGGTCCTCGCCTACGAATCCGGCCTGGTCGTCCCGCGCAACTCCTGACGCCCCCGGCCGCGGCCACCGTCCGCGTGTGCGGCGGGAACCGGCCGGCCGGCGGGCGTCACCGCGGCGGCGTCACTGAGAGGCCCACCAGGTCGAGGGCGCCGCGACGGTGTAGCCCAGGGACTCGTACAGCGGTCTGCCCAGCTTCGAAGCGGTGAGGGTGACCGGCAGGTCCGCCAGGTGGGCGAGGGCGCCGAGCATGACGGCCCGCCCCACGCCACGCGACCGGAAGGCCGGCGACGTACCGACCCAGTAGTGGCTGCCGACGCCGTCGTCCACGACGCTGACGGCGGCCCCCGCGGCCACGCCGTCGACCAGGGCGAGGAACACGTCCACGCCCGGCTGCTCGATCAGCGCCGTCGGGAACAGCTCGCCGGGGCGGTAGGGCTCGAATCCGTCCAGCTCGAAGCCCTCGATCACGATCCGCTCGGCCGCCTGGAGGTCCTCGGGCCGCCGCACCTCGATCACGTCCAGCGCCGGTTCGCCGACGGGCCCGGGCGCGCGCAGCATGACCGGCATCTGCCAGTTCCGCATGTCCAGGTGGCTCAGGTCGGTCGAGCCGAACGGGTCCTCGGCGTTCACCGGGCCCGCGGCCCGGCGCACCAGCTCGCTCAGCTCGGCGAGTTCGCCCGGGTCGAGGTCGGGCTCCTGGATCAGGACCCGCAGACCGGCACGCTCGCCGCCGTCGACCGCGACGAACCCGCGGCGCCGGACGACCTCGTGCCCCCGGCTTCGGCCGGTCGCGGTCCACAGGGCGGCGGAGTTACGGGCCTGACGCATCGGCGCCTCGGCCGGGGTCACGGTCGCGGGGGTCGCAGGCCGGTCGACCGAAGAAGATCTTGTTGTCATTACGCCTACGGTAGTGCGCAGTTGACCGCTCACACAGGCCAATTCCGTGCGAGTCGACTGGGCCACCTTCCCGACTGCACGCCCATCGTCCCGCTCCCGGAACCGGTCAGCCCGCCGCCTGCTCGATGAGGGCCGCGATGCGCTTCTCCGTCGCCGGGTCCAGGGCCGTGAGGGCGTACGCGGTGGGCCACAGGGTGTCCTCGTCGAGGGCCGCCTGGTCGCTGAACCCCAGGGTGGCGTAACGGGACTTGAACTTCTGGGCGCTCTGGAAGAAGCAGACGACCTTCCCGTCCCGCGCGTAGGCCGGCATGCCGTACCAGAGCTTCGCGGTGAGGGCCGGGGCGTGCTCCTTGACGAGGGCGTGGACGCGCTCGGCGAGGACCCGGTCCGCGTCCTCCATCTCGGCGATCTTCGCGAGCACCTCGGGCTCGGTGTCCGCCTTCGCCCCGCGTCGCTTCGTCGCCTTCAGTTCGGTGGCGTGCTCCTTCATCGCGGCCCGCTCTTCGTCCGTGAAGCCGTCGTAGGACTTGCTGTTGGCGGTCATGGTGGTTTCCCCTCGTCGTCGTTCGGTGGTCAGGACCGCGCGCCGTGCAGCCGCAGCGTCCTCGCGCGTTCCGCGCGGCGGGTCAGGAGGTAGTCGTACGGGGAGGCCCCGTACGCGAGGCGGAACTGGCGGCTCAGGAGCGCCGGAGGCAGGTTCGCGGCCCGTGCCAGTTCCAGGACGTCCAGCGGGCGCGCGTACTCACGGTCGATGTGGTCGCGGACGCGGCGCATGCGGGTGAAGTCGCGCAGGCGCCGGTCCGTGACGCGCGCCTGCGCCCAGCCCGGGCGGCACATCTAGCGGACTTCCTGGATGCGGATCAGGTTGCCCGCCGGGTCGCGGAACGCGCAGTCGCGGATGCCGTACGGCTGCTCCGTCGGCTCCTGCACGACCTCGGCGTTCGCCGCCCGGACCTTCTCGAAGACGGCGTCGAGGTCCGGGGTGGCGAGCAGGATCCAGCCGTACGTGCCCTTGGCCATCATCTCGGCGATCGTGCGGCGCTCGTCCTCGGTGATGCCCGGGTCGACCGCCGGCGGCGCGAGCAGGATCGAGGTGTCCGGCTGCCCCGCCGGTCCGACCGTGATCCACCGCATCTTCCCCTGGCCGACGTCGCTGCGGACCTCGAAGTCGAGGGCATCCCGGTAGAAGGCCAGGGAGGCGTCCGGGTCGTCGTGCGGAAGGGCGCTGGTGTGAATGGTGATGTCCATGGACTTCACGCTAGTTCCGCACCTCGGTTCCGCGCTTCTCGAATCCTGATCGGTGTCGGACGACGTCCCCTCAGTGGTGGAAGCCCGCGCGGTCGGCGTCCGACGGCACGCCCTTCTCCAGGCGTTCCAGGCAGCGGCGGATGTCCTGGGCCAGGAGGTCGACCTCGTCGCGGCCGATGCCGTGCCGGACCAGGACGCGCTGGATGACGGTCTCCTGCCGCTCGGGGGGCAGCGGGTAGGAGGGGACCTGCCAGCCGCGCATCCGGAGCTGGTCGGAGAGGTCGTACAGGCTGAAGCCCGCGCCCTCCGGGTCGGTGAGGGTGTACGAGACGGCGGGCAGCCCGCCCTGCCCGTCGTAGAGCAGCGTGAACGGGCCCATCTCCGCGATCTGTTCGGCGAGGTACCGGGCGGTCAGCGCGCACGCCTCCTGGACGCGCCGGTAGCCGGCCCGCCCCAGACGCAGGAAGTTGTAGTACTGGGCGACGATCTCGCCGCCGGGGCGGGAGAAGTTCAGGGCGAACGTCGGCATGTCGCCGCCCAGGTAGCTCACCCGGAAGACGAGGTCCTCCGGCAGCAGGTCGGCGGTCCGCCACACCGCCCAGCCCACGCCGAGCGGCGCGAGGCCGAACTTGTGGCCCGAGGCGTTGATGGAGGAGACCCGCGGCAGCCGGAAGTCCCAGACGAGGTCCCGGTGGAGGAACGGGGCGACGAAGCCGCCGCTCGCCGCGTCGACGTGGATCGGGATGTCGAGCCCCGTCTCCTGCTGGATCCGGTCGAGTTCCGCGGACAGCTCGGCGACCGGCTCGTAGTCGCAGGTATAGGTGACGCCGAGGATCGCGACGACGCCGATGGTGTTCTCGTCGACGTACTCCTTCAGCTGGTGCGGCCGCAGGCCGGTGGCGCCCGGCTCCAGCGGGATCTGACGCAGCTCGACGTCGAAGTAGCGGGCGAACTTGTCCCAGCAGATCTGCACGGGCCCGCAGACGAGGTTCGGCCGGTCCGTCGGCTTGCCCTCCTTGCGGCGCCTCTCCCGCCACCGCCACTTCAGGGCCAGGCCGCCGAGCATCGCGGCCTCGCTGGAGCCGGTGGTGGAGCAGCCGAGCGCCGTGCCCTCGCCGGTCGCGCTCCCGGGGGCGTTCCACAGATCGGCCAGGATGTTCACGCACCGCGACTCGATCTCGGCGGTCTGCGGGTACTCGTCCTTGTCGATCATGTTCTTGTCGAGGCACTCGTTCATCAGCCGGCGGACCTCGTCGTCCGTCCACGTCGTGCAGAACGTCGCCAGGTTCTGCGCCGAGTTGCCGTCGAGCAGCAGCTCGTTGTGGAGCATCGCGTAGACGACCGCGGGGATGTTCGACTCCTCCGGCATCCGGTGCTTCGGCAGGATCCGCTCGCTCAGCGCCGACGCGAACACGTCGGTGGCCGCGTCGGCACTCTTCGGGGCCTTCATCTCGTGGAGCGCCACAGTTTCCCCTTCGATCAGCAGTCTCGTCGACAGTCCTCTCATCAACCCACGGAGCCGGGCAGGGCGCCCGGCGGCGGCCGCGACCGTTGACCCAGCCGAGTGAGGGGGCCACCGAGACCCTGTCCTGCGGCTCCCACGACCAGTACGTTCCGGACGAAGTGGATCATCACGGGAAGGCCTCCACCACATGACCCCTCGCACCATCAGCCACGTCGACCAGAACGACACCGACGCCGACGCCTTCGCTGCCGACGCCTTCGAGTCCTACGACGACCTCCCCGAGCGCCTCATCGGCTACCCGGCCGTCTTCCACGCCCTCGGCATCGGCTCCTCCGCCGTCCGTACGGTCCTGGACTACGGCTGCGGGCCCGGCAAGGTCGCCACCCGTGTCGTCGAGGCCTCCGACGCGCGCGTGGTGGCCGTCGACCTCTCGCCCCGCATGCTGGAGATCGCCCGTGAGCGGCGCCCGCACCCGCGGATCGACTACCGGCTGACCGACGACGGCGGTCTCGGCCTCCTCGCCGACGGTTCCGTCGACGCCGCCATGGCCTGCTTCGTCTTCACCACCACCGGAGACATCGCCGACCTGCACGAGATCGCCGCCGAGGCGCACCGCGTGCTGCGCCCCGGCGGCCGGTTCGCCGTGCTGGACGCCAACCCCCGCACCACGGGCATCCGGTTCTCCACCTTCCGCAGCGGCGAGCCGGGGCGCGTCTACACGAAGGGCGAGCAGCGGCGGTCACGCCGGGAGCGGCCCGGTGGCGAGGCCCCGCTGGAGCTGGTCGACCACCACTGGCCGTGCCAGACGTACCTCGACGTCCTCGGCAAGGCCGGGTTCACCGACCTGGACCTCCACGAGCCCGTCCTCACCCACCGGTCGGCGCAGCTGGGGAGCGACCCGGCGGAGGCCGGGCACCCGCCGTTCCTCGTGGTGTCGGGGGTCAGGTGACGGGCGTGCCCCCAGCCGGTCGCCGGCCGGCCGTCAGCTGTCGGAGTAGCTGAAGTCCCCCACGGTCCAGGCACTGACGTCCGCGATCGCGACGCGGTACATCCCGCCGGTCTCGGGCATGCCCACCGTGCCCTGGAGGATGCGGGCGAGGTGGAAGTGGAGGTGGGTGGGGGGCTCCACGGTCTTCAGCTCCTCCCGCACGGGGGAGAAGACACCGGAGAACTCGCCCAGCTGCGCCGAGTCCGTCAGGACCTCCGACACGCGCTGTCTCCACAGCGCTTCCGGCGCGAGGCGCCCGGTGATGACCACTCCCCCCGCGACCACGGTGAGGGACATCTGATTGCTCCGCCCGGACTCCACGGTGGCGGCGACGTCGACGAGCAGCTCGTCAGGGATCGACATGGAAGCCGATTCTAAAGGCGGAGGGCCGGGGACGGGCCCTCTTGAGCGGCTTCTAGGGCCTGTCGTCACATTCCCGTCGTCGCCCGAAGGGCGGCCCTGCGGCGTCTGGTGCGTGCTCTCGGCGTGCCGGGTGGAAGTCCTCGTACTGGACGTACTTGGGCTTTCGCCCGGTGCGGCGAAGGGGGCACCTCCCTGCTCGAGCGAAGCCGAGAGCTTGGGGGCGCGTGCCAGGCGTCGCGGGGCAGACGGGAATGTGACGACAGGCCCTAGAGCGGCGCGGTGTCGTCCGCCGGGAAGGCGGGGCCGTGGCCGGGGACGATGACGTCGGCGGCGGCGAGGACGCGGAGGCGCGAGTCGCGCAGGACCGTGTGGTCGGGGGCGACCGGGTCCTCGACGGGGCCGTTGGGCCGCCACCAGAGGTCACCCACGAAGGCGACGACGCCCTCGCCGG
>NZ_MWIG01000647.1:0-3679 GCF_002156145.1 Streptomyces sp. NRRL B-24572
CCCGCGTCGCCGACCTCGGCTGCGGCAACGGCGTCGTCGGCCTCGCCATCGCCCTCCACGAACCCGAGGCGGAACTGGTCTTCACCGACGAGTCGTACCAGGCGGTCGCCTCGGCCGAGGAGAACTTCCGCGCCCACGTGGGCCCGGACCGCAAGGCCGAGTTCCTCGTCGGCGACGGGCTCACCGAGCTCGCCCCCGGCTCGGTGGACCTCGTCCTCAACAACCCGCCGTTCCACAGCCACCAGGCCACCACCGACCGCACCGCCCGCCGCATGTTCGCCGACGCGCGGCGCGCGCTGCGGCCCGGCGGCGAGCTGTGGGTCATCGGCAACCGGCACCTCGGCTACCACGTCACGCTCCGCCGGATCTTCGGCAACAGCGAACTCGTCGCGAGCGACGCGAAGTTCGTCGTCCTGCGCGCGGTACGCACCGCCTAGTCCGTCGGGCCCGATTCATCCGGCCTGGTTCGCCGGGCGCGGTGCATCAGGCCTGGTGCATCAGGCCCGGTTCATATGGACCAGCTCCGGGAGCACAGGACGAGCCGGTACCCGTCCGGGTCGGCGACGGTGACCCCGTACTCGTCCCAGTACGGGTTGTGGGCGGGCACCCGGGTCCCGCCCGCGGCGATCAGCCGCTCCACCTGCTCCTCCTCGACGGGCGCGCCGAGGTAGACGACGAACAGGTCCTCGACGGTCGGCGTCGGCTCCAGCGGGTGCTCGGGATCGAAGGTCAGCTCGAAGTGCCAGCCCCCGCCCGGGGGCCCGAGCATGAGCAGATCGTGCTTCCCGGGCACCCGCGCCGTGCTCCGCCACTGCACTTCAAGGCCGAGCCCGTCGACGTAGAACCGCTCGGCGGCGGCGAGATCCCGCGAAGGGCGGGCGACTCGCACATGGGTCTTCGCATCGATGATCATGTCTCCAGGCTAGGGCGGGCCGGCGGCGGTGGCACTCGGGGATTCCCCTCTCCCGTCACGGACTTGACCCTGACGCGCGGGTCAGGGTTTACGGTCCCGCCGACCCGACCGACCCTCCTCCTGGAGCGCTCCATGCCCACCCGCCGCGAGATCCGGCTGCGCATCCGACCCGAGCGCGGCCTCCCGGCCCCCGAGCACTTCGCACTCGTCCAGACCGCCCTGCCCGTCCCTGCCCCCGGCGAAGTCCTCGTCAGAAACCGCTGGTTCGCGGTCTCCGCAGCAGTGCGGACCGTCATCGGCGGCGGACTGAAGGGGGCTCCCTTCCCGTCCGTCGAACCCGGCGACCCCCTCTTCGGGGCGGCCGTCGGCGAGGTCGTCTCCGCCCCGCACGGCAGCGGCCTGCGCCCCGGAGACCTCGTCTCCCACCGGCACGGCTGGCGCGGGTACGCCGCCGTGCCCGCGGCCGGCCTCACGCCCCTCGGCGACTCGCTGCCCGACCCGGTCGCCCACCTCTCCCAGGGCTGGACCGCGTACGCCGCCCTCACCCGCGGCGCCGAGGTGCGCGCCGGGGACACGGTCCTCGTCACCGGCGGGGCCGGTGCCGTCGGCACCATGACCAGGCAGATCGCCCGGCTCCTCGGCGCGGGCCGGGTGATCGGCAGCACCGGCTCACCGGCCAAGGCGGAGCGGCTCGTCACCGAACTCGGCTATGACGCGGCCGTCGTCCGCGGCGCCCCCGCACCTTTCCCCGCACAGCTCGCCGAAGCCGCGCCCGAGGGCGTCGACGTCCTTCTCGACACGGTCGGCGGCGAGCAGTTGAGCGCGGCGGTCGCCGCCGCCCGGCCCGGCGCGCGGGCCGTCCTCGTCGGTGCCCTGTCCGGCCGGCTCGATCCGGACGACGTGGCACGCGTCCGGGTCGTGCGGGAACTCCTCGCCCTCGGCCTGACGATCGAGGACGTACGCGCGTGCGTGGACCGCCTTCCCCTCCTCGACATGGACGCGATCCGCTCCCGCCGGGTCCCCGAGGGCGTCTGCGTGCGGGCGTCCCCGGTCGTGAGCCGCCGGCTCGCGGCCCTCGACGCGGAGATCGCCCGTCTCACACGTCGACGCGACGAACTGGCGGCCCGCGCAGCCCCGCCGCCGCACCCGGAGATCCCCGCCACCCCAACCCGTTGACGGGCGTTCACGCCAGGGTGACCAGCCCCCGGTACTCAGCGCTCCACAGGTCCTCGTCCGCGTCCGGGAGCAGCAGGACCCGCTCCGGGCGCAGCGCGTCGATCGCGCCCTCGTCGTGCGTGACCATCACGATCGCGCCCGGGTACGTGCCCACGGCCGCCAGGACCTCGTCGCGCGAGGCGGGATCCAGGTTGTTGGTGGGCTCGTCGAGGAGCAGCACGTTCGCACCGGAGTGGACCAGGGCGGCCAGTGCGAGCCGTGTCCTCTCGCCGCCGGAGAGCACCCCGGCCGGCTTGTCGGCGTCGTCGCCCCGGAACAGGAACGCGCCGAGCACCGCCCGTACCTCACCGTCCGTCAGGTGGGGAGCGGCCGCCGCGAGGTTCTCCCGGACCGTGCGCTCCGGGGCCAGCGTCTCGTGCTCCTGGGCGAAGTAGCCGAGCCGCAGCCCGTGTCCGCGCACCACCCGCCCCGCGTCGGGGGCCTCCTGTCCGGCGAGGAGCCGCAGCAGGGTCGTCTTGCCGGCCCCGTTGAGCCCGAGGACGACGAGCCGGCCGCCCCGGTCCACGGCCAGGTCCACCCCGTCGAGCACCGGCCGCTCCCCGTACGCCTTGGTGAGTGACACCGCGCCCAGCGGCGTCCGGCCGCAGGGCGCGGGCTCCGGCAGCCGGATGCGGGCGACCCGCTCGGCCTGCCGTACCGGGTCGAGACCCGCGAGCATCCGGTCGGCCCGGCGGGCCATGCTGCGGGCCGTCGTCGCCGTCGCCACGCGGGACTTCATGCGGTCCGCCTGCGCGTGCAGGGCGGCCGCCTTCCGTTCGGCGTTGGCGCGCTCGCGCACCCGGCGCCGCTCGTCGGCGTCCCGCTGGAGGAGGTACGCCTCCCAGCCGGTGTTGTGGACGTCCAGCGCGGCCCGCTGCGGGTCGAGGTGGAAGACCCGGTTCACGGTGTCGGCGAGGAGCCGCACGTCGTGGCTGATCAGCACGAGTCCGCCCCGGTGGGCGGCGAGGTGGCCGCGCAGCCAGCCGATCGAGTCGGCGTCCAGGTGGTTGGTCGGCTCGTCGAGCAGCAGCGTGCCGTCCCGCCCGTGACCGGCGAAGAGGATCCGGGCCAGTTCGACCCGGCGCTTCTGGCCGCCGGACAGCCGGCCGACGGGCCGGTCCATGAGTTCGACGGGCAGGCCGAGGCCGGCGGCGACCCGGGCGGCCTCCGCCTCCGCCGCGTACCCGCCGCCCGCCTCGAAGGCGGTCTCGGCCGCGTCGTACGCGGCGAGCGCCCGCGCGTCGGGCGCCTCGCCGAGCCTTCGGGCGGCCTCCGCGAGCCGCCGGACCGCCCGGTCCAGTCCGCGCGCGGACAGGATCCGGTCGGTGACGGTCACGGCGGGGTCGGCACGCTGCTGCTCGACGAGCCGACCAACCACCTGGACGCCGACTCGATCGGCTGGCTGCGCGGCCACCTCGCCGCCCACCGGGGCGGACTCGTGCTGATCAGCCACGACGTGCGGCTCCTCGCCGACACCGTGAACCGGGTCTTCCACCTCGACCCGCAGCGGGCCGCGCTGGACGTCCACAACACCGGCTGGGAGGCGTACCT
>NZ_MWIG01000648.1:0-2996 GCF_002156145.1 Streptomyces sp. NRRL B-24572
TGATGCCGTTGTGGACGACGCCAACGCGCATCCGCACCTGGACAACGCCGGGCGCGTCGCCGTCGTCCACAACGGCATCATCGAGAACTTCGCCGCCCTGAGGGAGGAGCTCGCCGAGCGGGGCCACACGCTGCTCTCCGAGACCGACACCGAGGTCGTCGCCCACCTCCTCGTCGAGGAGTTCTCCTCCGCCGGGGACCTCGCCGAGGCCATGCGGCTCGTCTGCCGCCGGCTCGACGGTGCCTTCACCCTCGTCGCCGTCCATGCCGACCAGCCCGACGTCGTCGTCGGCGCCCGCCGGAACTCGCCGCTCGTCGTCGGCGTGGGGGAGGGCGAGAACTTCCTCGCCTCCGACGTGTCCGCGTTCATCGCCCACACCCGCTCCGCGATCGAGCTCGGGCAGGACCAGGTCGTCGAGCTGACCAGGGACGGCGTCACCGTCACCGACTTCGACGGGGTGCCCGCCGACGTACGGGCCTACCACGTCGACTGGGACGCCTCCGCCGCCGAGAAGGGCGGCTACGCCTCCTTCATGCTCAAGGAGATCGCCGAGCAGCCCAAGGCCGTCGCCGACACCCTCCTCGGGCGGATCGACGCCTCCGGGCGGCTCACCCTCGACGAGGTCCGCATCCCCGACGCCGTGCTCCGCGAGGCCGACAAGGTCGTCGTCATCGCGTGCGGCACCGCCTTCCACGCCGGGCTCATCGCCAAGTACGCCATCGAGCACTGGACCCGGATCCCCTGCGAGGTCGAGCTCGCCAGCGAGTTCCGCTACCGCGACCCCATCCTCAACCGGCGCACCCTGGTCATCGCGATCTCCCAGTCCGGCGAGACCATGGACACGCTGATGGCGCTGCGGCACGCGCGCGAGCAGGGCGCGAAGGTGCTCGCGGTGTGCAACACGAACGGTTCGACGATCCCGAGGGAGTCGGACGCGGTTCTCTACACGCACGCCGGGCCCGAGGTCGCCGTCGCCTCCACGAAGGCCTTCCTCACGCAGTTGGTGGCCTGCTACCTGCTCGCGCTGTACCTCGGCCAGGTGCGCGGCACCAAGTGGGGCGACGAGATCCACGCCGTCGTCCGCGACCTCGCCCGGATCGGCGACGAGGTCGAGCGCGTCCTGGAGACCATGGAGCCGGTGCGGGCCCTCGCCCGGTCGCTCGCCGACCGGAACACCGTGCTGTTCCTCGGGCGGCACGTCGGCTACCCGGTGGCCCTGGAGGGCGCGCTGAAGCTGAAGGAACTGGCGTACATGCACGCCGAGGGCTTCGCGGCCGGCGAGCTCAAGCACGGGCCGATCGCGCTCATCGAGGAGGGCCTGCCGGTCGTCGTGGTCGTGCCCTCGCCGCGCGGACGCTCCGTCCTCCACGACAAGATCGTCTCCAACATCCAGGAGATCCGGGCGCGGGGCGCCAGGACGATCGTCATCGCCGAGGAGGGCGACGAGGCCGTCGTCCCGTACGCCGACCACCTCGTCCGCATCCCCGCCACGCCTACGCTGCTCCAGCCGCTGGTCTCCACGGTGCCGCTCCAGGTCTTCGCCTGCGAGCTCGCCACCGCGCGGGGCAACGAGGTCGACCAGCCGCGCAACCTGGCCAAATCCGTGACCGTGGAGTGAGTGGGAAATGATCATTGGGGTGGGGATCGACGTGGCCGAGATCGACCGGTTCGCCGCGTCGATCGAGCGCACACCGGGGCTGCTCCAGCGCCTCTTCGTCGAACGGGAGCTGCTCCTTGCGAGCGGCGAACGGCGCGGGCCCGCCTCGCTCGCCGTGCGGTTCGCCGCGAAGGAGGCGGTGGCGAAGGCCCTCGGCGCGCCCGGCGGGCTGCACTGGACCGACGCCGAGGTGTACGTCGAGGGCAGCGGCCAGCCGCGGCTGCGGGTCCGGGGGACGGTGGCGGCGCGGGCGGCCGAACTGGGCGTCAAGCACTGGCACGTCTCTCTGAGCCATGACGCGGGGGTGGCCTCGGCGGTGGTGATCGCGGAGGGCTGAGCCTCCGCCGTCCGTCGAGGGCCGCAACGGACGGCGGGGCGCGCCGGAGCGGTGGGCGCGGCAGACTGCTTGCCATGCGTACCGCTTATCGCGTGGAGACCGTACGGGCCGCCGAGGCCGACCTCATGGCCCGCCTTCCCGACGGCGCCCTCATGCAGCGGGCCGCCGCCGGCCTCGCCGCCGCCTGCTGCTCCCTGCTCGGGAAGGGACGGGTGTACGGCGCCCGGGTCGTCCTGCTCGTCGGCAGCGGCGACAACGGCGGCGACGCCCTGTACGCCGGGGCCCGGCTCGCCCGGCGCGGGGCGGGGGTGTCGGCCGTCCTGCTCGGGGAGCGCGCGCACGAGGGCGGGCTCGCCGCGCTGCAGGCCGCCGGCGGCCGGGTCGCCGACGAACCGTTCGGGCCCCTCGCCGGCGCCGACCTCGTCCTCGACGGCATCACCGGCATCGGAGGACGCGGCGGCCTCCGGCCCGGCGCCGTGCCCGTCGCCCGCGCCGCCCGCGGCTCCGACGCCGTCGTCGTCGCCGTCGACCTGCCGAGCGGCGTCGACGCCGATACCGGGGAGGTCCACGGGGAGGCCCTGCGGGCCGACGCGACGATCACCTTCGGGGCGTACAAGCCGGGGCTCCTCGTCGACCCGGCCCGGGAGTACGCGGGGGCGCTGAGGCTCGTCGACATCGGGCTCGGGCCCCTGCTCCCCGGCGTGCCGGACCTGGAGGCCCTCCAGCACGACGACCTGGCGTGGCTGCTGCCCGTGCCGGGCGCCGAGAGCGACAAGTACCGGCGCGGGGTCGTCGGCGTCCTCGCCGGGTCCACCCGCTACCCCGGCGCCGCCGTCCTCGCCGTCGCGGGCGCGCTGCGCGGCGGGGCGGGGGCCGTGCGGTACGTCGGGCCCGCCGGGGACGCCGTGCTCGCCGCGCACCCCGAGACCCTCGTCCACTCCGGGCGGCCCGAGAAGGCCGGACGGGTCCAGTCCTGGGTCGTCGGCCCCGGCCTCGGCGAGG
>NZ_MWIG01000649.1:0-630 GCF_002156145.1 Streptomyces sp. NRRL B-24572
CCCCGGGGGCCTCCTGAACGACTCAGGTCATCAGACCTGGACGCGGTCCTCGACGATCTTGGCGAGCTTGGCGATCGCCTCGTCGACGGGGATGCCGTTCTCCTGCGAACCGTCGCGGTAGCGGAAGGAGACGGCGCCGGCGGCCATGTCCTCGTCACCCGCGATGATCATGAACGGGACCTTCTGCTTCTGCGCGTTCCGGATCTTCTTCTGCATCCGGTCCGAGGAGGAGTCGACCTCCACCCGCAGGCCCTGCTTCTTCGCCTTGGCGGCGAACTCGTGCAGGTAGTCGACGTGCGCGTCGCCGATCGGGATGCCGGTGGCCTGGACCGGGGCCAGCCACGGCGGCATGGCGCCCGCGTAGTGCTCCAGGAGCACGGCGAAGAAGCGCTCGATCGAGCCGAACAGCGCGCGGTGGATCATGACCGGGCGCTGCTTGGTGCCGTCCGGGGCGGTGTACTCCAGGTCGAAGCGCTCCGGCAGGTTGAAGTCGAGCTGCACGGTCGACATCTGCCAGGTGCGGCCGATGGCGTCCCGCGCCTGCACCGAGATCTTCGGGCCGTAGAACGCGGCGCCGCCCGGGTCGGGGGTCAGCGGGAGGCCCTGCTTCTCGGCGACCTGCTGGAGGAC
>NZ_MWIG01000065.1:0-11417 GCF_002156145.1 Streptomyces sp. NRRL B-24572
CCGGCCGTCGGCGGCAGCGCGGCCGGCTGCGTGTCCGTGCGCGTGAAGTCGAAGGCCGAGGTCAGGTCGCCGCAGATCGCCCGGCGCCAGGGCGAGATGTTGGGCTCGCGCACCCCGAAGCGGCTCTCCATGAAGCGGATGACCGAGGTGTGGTCGAAGGTCTCGGAGCAGGTGTAGCCGCCCTTGGACCAGGGGGAGACGACGATCATCGGGACGCGCGGGCCCAGGCCGTAGGGGCCGGCCGCGTAGCCGACCTTGCCGTTGAACCAGTCCAGGGAGGTGGCGACCGTGGACTTGCCCCAGGAGGAGTCGCCGGGGACGAACGGCGGGACCACGTGGTCGAAGAAGCCGTCGTTCTCGTCGTACGTGATGAACAGGGCGGTACGGGCCCACACGTCCGGGTTCGAGGTCAGTGCGTCCAGGACCTGCGCGATGTACCAGGCGCCGTAGTTGGCGGGCCAGTTGGCGTGTTCCGAGAAGGCCTCGGGGGCGGCGATCCAGGAGATCTGGGGGAGGGTGCCCGCCTGTACGTCGGCCCGGAGCCTGTCGAAGTAGCCCTCGCCCGCCTTGGCGTTCGTGCCGGTGCGGGCCTTGTCGTACAGCGGGCTGCCCGGCTGCGCGTTCCGGTAGGTGTTGAAGTAGAGGAGGGAGTTGTCGCCGTAGTTGCCGCGGAAGGCGTCGTTGATCCAGCCCCACGAGCCGGCCGCGTTCAGGCCGTCGCCGATGTCCTGGTAGACCTTCCAGGAGACGCCCGCCGCCTCCAGGCGCTCGGGGTAGGTGGTCCAGCCGTAGCCCGCCTCGGCGTTGTTCAGGACGGGGCCGCCGCCCGTGCCGTCGTTGCCGACGTAACCGGTCCACATGTAGTAGCGGTTGGGGTCGGTCGCGCCGATGAACGAGCAGTGGTACGCGTCGCAGATGGTGAAGGCGTCGGCGAGCGCGTAGTGGAACGGGATGTCCTCGCGGGTGAGGTGCGCCATCGTGGCCTTGGTCTTGGCCGGGATCCAGTTGTTGTACTTGCCCTTGTTCCAGGCGCTCTGGCCGCCCTGCCAGTCGTGGTTCAGGCCCTGGAGGTACTCCATGCCCAGCTTGTCGCTGGTCGGCCGGAAGGGCAGGGTGGTGTTCCCGGAGTTGTCCTCCTGGTTCCAGACCGACTTCCCGCTGGGCAGGGTGACCGGACGCGGGTCGCCGAAGCCCCGTACGCCCTTCATCGCCCCGAAATAGTGGTCGAAGGAACGATTCTCCTGCATCAGGACGACGATGTGCTCGATGTCCTGGATCGTGCCGGTTGATCCCTGCGCCGGTATCGCGGCGGCGCGGGCGATGCTCTCCGAGAGCATCGTGAACGCGGCGGCGCCGCCGGTCAGCTGGAGAAACCGGCGGCGATTGAGGTCGGCCATGGGGGAGTTGTCCTCCGGGGATGCGTGCGAACGGTGGGGGTGCGGGTGCGCGCACGGCCGGACGGGCCCGGCCGACGGGCGCCCCAAAGGAGAGCGCCCGTGGACCACGGCCCGGCGGCCGTTCCATGACTGCCCGCCGTACGCCAAGCGAACCCCCCGTGCCCGAACGTGAAAACTCACAACCGAACGCCCCCGGTGGGTCATTGACCTCCGGGGGCGCGCGTGAACCAACAGAAAACCACTCGCTGAACTGCTCGGCGAACCGGCGAACCGGCGAACCGGCGAACCGGCGAACCGGCGAACCGGCGAGCCGGCGAACTACTCGACGACGAGCTCGACCTCGATGTTCCCGCGGGTGGCCTTCGAGTACGGGCAGAACGCGTGCGTCTTCTTCAGGAGCGCGAGGCCCGCCTCGCCCTGGAGGTGGTCGGGGAACTCGGCGCGCATCACGACCGCGAGGCCGAAGCCGCCGTCCGCCGGGTCCTTGCCGATCGAGACCTCGGCGGTGACGGAGGCCTCGGAGATGTCGATCTTCTCCTGGCGGGCGACCACGCCCATGGCGCTGGCGAAGCAGGCCGCGTACCCGGCGGCGAAGAGCTGCTCGGGGTTGGTGCCCTGACCGTTGCCGCCGAGGGCCTGCGGGTGGGCGAGGGGGAGGTCGATGTGGCCGTCGGAGCTGACGGCGCGGCCCTCGCGGCCGTTGGCGGTGGCGACGGCGGTGTAGATCGCGTCCATGGGTGTTCTTCCGTCCTGTCCGGGTTCCGGGAAGTGGTGGCCACTTATTTGTAGCGCACGATTTAGTTGTGCACAACTTAATCGCGTGTGAGGGTCCTCGCGTATCCTGGAGCCATGGAGACGCTCGACACGGTCCCGGACGAGGACTTCCTCCGGCTCGACCACCAGATCTGCTTCTCGCTGCACGCGGCGACCCGCGCCTTCAACGGCGTCTACCGCGAGGCCCTCAAGGAGCTCGGGCTCACCTATCCGCAGTACCTCGTCATGCTCGTGCTCTGGGAGCACGGCGAGCTGCCCGTGAAGGGCATCGGCGAGCGGCTGCGGCTCGACTCCGGGACCCTGTCACCGCTGCTCAAGAGGCTCGAAGCGGCCGGGCACGTCGAGCGCCGCCGCAGCCCCGAGGACGAGCGGTCCGTCACCGTCCGCCTCACCGGCGACGGCACCGCCCTGCGCGAGAAGGCCCTCGGCGTGCCGCGCCGGATCGCCGCCGCCACAGGCCTCGGTCTCGAGGAGATCCGCGATCTGCGGGAGCGGCTCGACGCGCTCGCCGTCCGGCTCGACGCCGTCGACCCGGACGACCTGGCCTCCTGTGCGACCGGTCTCCAGGGCACCACGGGTCTCTAGGGCGCCACCGGTCTCCAGGGCGCCGCCGGTTCTCCGGGACGCCACCGGTCGCGGAGGCGTCGCGTACGTACGCGCGTTCACTAAATTGTAAGGAGCATCAGCCGCACCCGCTCCTATACTCGCCTCATGTCCGACATCACCATCCGGCGCGCCACCGCCGACGACTCCCCACGGCTGACCCGGCTCGTCCGGACCTCAGGGGCCTACCGGGGCGACTACGCCGCCATGGTCGAGGGCTACCAGGTCGGCGGCCCGTACATCGAGCACCACCCCGTCTACGTCGCCGTCGACGACGGTGACGGCGGCCGCGTCCTCGGGTTCTACGCGCTCCTCGTCGACGAGGCCGAGCTCGACCTCGCGTTCGTCGCCGACGCGGCCCAGGGACTCGGCATAGGCCGGCTCCTCATGGAGCACATGACCGAGCGGGCCAGGGCCGCCGGGCTCGGCTCCGTGCGGGTCGTCGCGCACCCGCCCGCCGAGGAGTTCTACCTGCGGACCGGCGCCGTCCGCACCGGCACCGTACGGCCCACCGGACGCATCCACTGGGAGCGCCCCGAGCTGCGGTACGACGTCGCGTGACCGCCACCCAGGACACCCCGGACACCCAGGGCGGCCGGGAGCAGGAGCAGGCGCAGGACCGCCGCAAGGTCTTCGCCGACCTCACCCCGCTGCGCACCTCCGCGCACTTCCGCCGCCTCTGGTTCGGCAGCACCGTCTCCTGGGTCGGCCAGGGCATGACGTCGCTCGCCATCTCCCTCCAGGTGTACGACATCACCCGCTCGCCCTTCTCCGTCGGGCTCGTCGGCCTCTTCTCCCTCGTCCCGCTCGTCGTCTTCGGCCTGTACGGCGGCGCCATCGCCGACACCGTCGACCGCCGCAAGCTCGGCCTCGCCAGCGCCAGCGGCTCCGCCGTGCTCTCCATCGCCCTCGCCGGTGCCGCGTTCGCCGGCTTCCACCACGTCTGGTTCCTGTACGGGATCGTCGCCCTCCAGGCCGTGTGCACCGCGCTCAACGCGCCCGCCCGCTCCTCGATGATCCCCCGGCTCCTGCCGCCCGAGCAGCTGCGCGCCGCCAACGCGCTCAACTCGATGGTCATGACCTTCGGCACGCTCGTCGGGCCGAGCCTCGGCGGCCTGATCGTCGGCCTCGCCGGCTACCAGACCGCGTACTTCGTCGACGCCGTCGCCTTCACCGCGAGCCTGTACGCGATGTGGCGACTGCCGTCCATGCTCCCGGAGCGGACCGGCGGCAAGAGGGCCTCCGTGCTCGACGGGCTGCGGTTCCTCGCCACCCGTCCCAACCTGCGCATGACGTTCTTCTCGGACTTCTGCGCGATGATCCTCGCCCACCCGCGCGCCCTGTTCCCGGCCGTCGCCGTCCTCTGGTTCGGCGGCGACGCGAAGACCACCGGACTCCTCGTCGCCGCGCCCGCGTTCGGGGCGCTCCTCGGCGGGGTCCTCTCCGGCTGGCAGGGCCGCATCCGCCACCACGGGCAGGCGATCCTCCTCGCCGTCGCCGCCTGGGGCACCGCCATCGCCGTCTTCGGACTCACCCGGAACCTCTGGCTCGGGCTGCTCCTGCTCGCCCTCGCCGGCTACTCCGACACCGTCTCGATGATCTTCCGGAACACGATGATGCAGGTCGCCGCCCCGGACGAGATGCGCGGCCGGCTCCAGGGCGTCTTCATCGTGGTCGTCGCGGGCGGGCCCCGGCTCGGCGACTTCCTCGCGGGCTCCGTCGCCGACCTCACCTCACCCACGGTCGCCATCACCGGCGGCGGGATCGCCTGCGTCCTCGCGATCGGACTCCTCGCCCTGTACGGGCGCGGATTCCGCCGCTACGACGCCCACGACCCGACGCCGTGACCCCGCCGCTCCCGCACCACGGCACGGGCAGGGCCTTGTTCATGACCTTGCCCGTGCCGTTGCGGGGCAGCGCGTCCAGGTGGCGCACCACTGGCCCGGTTCGGGTCCGCGGCGGGCGCGCGGCGACCACCGCGCACAGGGCCGCGAGGGGAAGTTCCGCGCACACGGCCATGGCGACGGCGACGGCAAGTTCCGGTCCTGCGGCGGCGGTGGCGAGGTCGACGCAGGCGTCCGCGAGGAGGAGCACCGCGGCGGCTGCCGCGGGCGCGCGGTGCCGGGCGTCGCCGCGCAGCAGCCGGCTGCCGGCGGTGAGCAGCGCGGCGGCCTCCAGGGCGTCGAGGGTGACCCAGGCGGCGGCCTCGGCGGGCGGGAGCGTACCGGCGAGGTAGCCGAGCCAGGGCAGCAGGGTGAGGCCCGCGCCCACGAGTGCACGGCCCTGCAGACGGCGGACGCGGCTGAGGCGCGGGACGCCGGGAGAAGGGCGACTGCCGTCGGTCGGCAGGGGGATGAGGGAGGCGAGAGCCATGTCGGAGGTCCCTTCCGATGTCGGGAACCCGGCCGTCGGGCTCGTGATCAACCCTCCTTCCGCCGCCCTCCGGAGTCAGTAACACCGCTGTCCGTCCTGGGGTGGCACTGGATACACCCCCGATGCGGACGACAGGTTCATGGCAGGCCGTGGAGACCGGCGCCTACCGTGGGGGCATGAAGATCCGGACCCGGCTGCGGCGGGCGCTCACCCGTCTGACGCGCGACGCGTCCTTCCTCGCTGTGGGGGCGCCGCTCCATCTCCTCATGGGGCTCCTGCTGTTCGTGGTCTTCGGCTTCGTGTGGGAGAGCGTCGCGGGAGCGGACGGAGGCTGGCCGATCGGCCTGGGGATCACGGTCGTGTTGACGGTGCTCTGCGTGCCGGCGCTGACCGTGGCCCAGCGCTGGCGTTTCCGGCGGCTGCTCGGCATCGACATCCCCCGCCCGGGGTGGCGGCGGCCCTGGCGCCAGTTCGGCTACCACTTCCTGGCCGGGATGCTGTTCGGCGGGCTCGAAACGCTGGTGGTGGCGCTGATCACGGCCGGCCTCGCCACCTCGCTGACCACGGTGTGGGTCTACGCGATCCCCTGGAAATGGCGGATCGAGCACCCCGAATACTCCACGCAGGCCGCGTACGTCTCCGTCGCGGGACTGCTCGTGCTGGCGGCCGTCCCGTACCTGGCCGCCGCCCTCGTGCGCCTGGAGAGCGAGGTGGTCCCCGCCCTGCTCGGCCGCAGCCGGGAGGAGGACCTGGCGCGGCGGGTCGAGGACCTCACCGAGAGCCGGGCCGGCGCGGTCGACGCCGCCGACGCGGAACGGCGGCGCATCGAACGGGACCTGCACGACGGAGCGCAGCAGCGTCTCGTGTCGCTGGCGCTCAACCTCGGCATAGCCAGGGCCACGCTCGTCGATCTGCCGCCCGAGGCGCGCGAGGTGATCGACGCGGCGCACCGGGAGGCGAAGGAGGCGATCGAGGAGCTGAGCAGCCTCGTGCGCGGCCTTCACCCCGCCGTCCTGGACGAACTCGGCCTGGACGCGGCCCTGTCCGGACTCGCGGCCCGCGCCCCGCTGCCCGTACGGCTGAGGACGGACCTGCCCCGACGGCCGGCGCCCGCGGTCGAGGCGGTCGCGTACTTCGTGGTCTCCGAGGCGCTGACGAACGTCGCCAAGCACGCACCCGAGGCGACCCGGGCCGATGTGACGGTCACCCGGCTGGGCGGGATACTGCGGGTGGTGATCGCGGACGACGGCCTGGGCGGGGCCGACCCCGCCAAGGGAAGCGGCCTGACGGGACTCGCCCAGCGCGTGCGGTCCGTCGACGGAACGTTCCGGATGAACAGCCCGGTGGGGGGACCGACCATGATGAGCGTGGATCTGCCGTGTCAGAGCTGAAGTACGCGGGGCGGGAGGAGCCCCGGACACGACGTGCGGTGATCGCCGAGGACTCCGTCCTGTTGCGGATGGGCCTGGTCAAGGTGGTCGAGATGGCCGGCTTCCAGGTGGCCGCCGAGGTGGGCGACGCCGAGGGGCTCCTCGCCGCGGTCGAGGAGCACGGGCCCGAACTCGCGGTGGTGGACGTCCGGATGCCGCCGGGCTTCACGGACGAGGGAGTGCGCGCCGCGCTGTCGATCCGCCGCAACCGGCCCTCGACCGCCGTGCTGCTGCTCTCGCAGTACGTCGAGGAGCGCTACGCGGCCGACCTGCTCGCCGCCCACACCAGCGGCGTGGGCTATCTGCTCAAGCAGCGGGTCGCGGACGTCGAGGAGTTCATCGAGGCGCTGCGGCGGGTCGCGGACGGCGGCACGGCGCTCGATCCGCAGGTCGTCGCCCAGCTTCTCGTACGGCGGTCGAACGATCCGCTGGAACGGCTGACGGCCCGCGAGAGCGAGGTGCTCTCCCTCATGGCCGAGGGCCGCTCCAACGCGGGCATCGCGGCCCAGCTCGTCGTCAGCGAGAGCGCGGTCGCCAAGCACATCAACAGCATCCTCGCCAAACTCGACCTGCCCAAGGCGGACGCCGACCACCGTCGGGTCCTGGCCGTCCTGCGCTTCCTGGGCGTGGGCGCCTGAGGCGCTGCTACGGGCGGCCGGCCGTGACCTCGGCCGGCTTCGGGTCCGGGGTCTCGCCGCCCGGGCGGATCCCCCGCATCCGCCCGTACGCGTACACGCACCCCGCCAGCGCCAGGTCCGACAGCAGCATGAAGCCGATCGAGTACGAACCCTTCGCGCTGTAGATCGCGCCCATCACCAGCGGCGGCACGAACCCGCCGAGGCCGCCCGTCGCGCCGACGATGCCGGTCACGCTGCCCACCTGGGCCTGCGGGGTGACCTGGGAGACCAGGGCGAACACGGAGCCGCTCGCCGTGCCGAGTCCGGCCGCCATGACGAGCAGGGCGATCGTGCCGCCCGGGTACAGCGGCGGGTCGAAGGCCTGGACGATCGCGAACAGGGCCGCCGTGCCGAGCGCGGCGGCCGTCACGAGCGCCGGGTGGATCCGGTCGGAGAGCCAGCCGCCGATCGGCCGGAAGACGACCGTGACCAGGGCGAATCCGGCGGCCTTGGTGCCCGCGTCCGTCGGGTCCAGCTCGTACCAGGTCTTCAGGTACGTCGGCAGGTAGACGCCGAACGCGACGATGCCGCCGAAGCCGATCGCGTACAGCGCCGACAGCTCCCACGTCACCCGCAGCCGGCCCGCCGAGCCCAGCCGCGACGCGAGGGAGGCCGTCGGCACCGGGCGGTCAGGGCGGTCCGTGATCAGGAAGGCGGCGAGCACCGCGTACCCCGCCAGCGCGATCGCCACCACGACGAACGGCAGGTTCTCGCCGTGCTTGGCGATCCGGGGCGTGAAGTAGCCGGAGAGCGCCACGCCGCCCATGCCCATGCCGAACACGCCGAGCGCGAGACCGCGCTTGGCGGGCGGGAACCAGGAGTTGACCAGCGGGATGCCGATGGCGAACGTCGTGCCGCCCAGACCGAGGAGGAAGGCGACGACCAGCATCAGACCGTAGCTGTCCTTGACCACGATCAGCAGCAGCACGGGGACGATGGTCAGCGCCGAGACGAGCGGGAACATCCTCTTCGCTCCGTACCGGTCGGTCAGGGCTCCCGCCGGCACGCGGCCGATCGAGCCGACCAGGACGGGAACCGCGACGAGGAACGACTGCTGGAAGGAGCTGAGTTCCAGGCGGTCGCCGTACCAGCTCGCGAGCGGTGCGATCAGGTTCCACGCCCAGAAGGTGAGCGTGAAGCCGATGGTGGCCATCACCAGATTGCGGTAGGCCGCCGCTGTCGGGGGCTTGGTCTCGGTGGTCACGTCATCAGTCAAGATCCGGAGGCAGCCGCTCGGCGCGTCGGGCTACTCCGTACGGGGGGCTCGGGGCCAGGTCACCGTGGTCGGCTCCGTGCCGTCGTCCCCGGTCGGGCCGTACGGGGCGGGGCCAGGTCACCGTGGTCGGCTCCGTGCCGTCGTCCTCGGTCGGCCGTACGGCTCAGGGCCAGCTCACCGTCGTCGGCGGCGTGCCGTCGTCCTCCACGCGCAGTCGGGCGCCGGCGGCCCCCGCCGACACCTCGACCGTGATCGCGCCGACCCCGGGCCGCCGGTGCGCCGCCGCGAGCGCCCCGCGCAGTACGGCGAGGAGCCTGCCCGCGGTCTCCTCGTCGACGAGCGTGTCGACCGCCCCGGCGAAGTGCACGGACGGCTGGAAGCCGAGCAGGACCGCGGCCCCGCCGGTCTCGCGCAGCACCCGCCCCCGGAAGGAGGTCGGCGCGTCCGCCGGCGGCTGCTGGAGCGCGAAGATGGTCGTCCGGACCTCCTGGATCGTCGAGTCCAGTTCGTCCACCGCCCGGCCGAGCAGCGCGTTCTCCTCGGAGGAGCCGGCCGCCCGCCGCCGGGTGGACTCCAGCATCATCTCCGTGGCGAACAGCCGCTGCACCACCAGGTCGTGCAGGTCACGGGCGATCCGGTCGCGGTCCTCGAAGACCGCGAGCCGCTCCCGGTCGTGCCGCGCGTCCGCGAGGACGAGCGCGAGCGCCGCCTGCGAGGCGAACTGCGAGGCGAGCAGCCGGTCCACCGCCGAGTAGGGCGCGCCGCCGCGCCGCCGGGGCAGGGCGAGGGTGCCGATGAGCTTCCCGCCGCTCTGCAGCGGCAGCATCATCGACGGGCCGAAGCGGGACCGTACGTGCGTCGTCATCCGGGGGTCGGTCGCCGAGTCCTCGACGAACACCGGCTCCCCGCCGAGGAGTTGCACCAGGACGGGGGAGCCGGGCGCGATCGTCGTGCCGACCAGGTCACCCGGGTCGTCCAGGGTGGAGGCGGCGACGATCTCCATCCCGCCCTCCTCGGTGGGCTGGAGGACCACGCCGGCCGAGGCGTCGGCGAGGACGCGGGCCCGCTCGGCGACGGTCGTCAGGGCGTTCTCGGCGGTGGCGCCGGTGAGCAGGGCCGTGGTCACCGCGGCCGCGCCCTCGATCCACCGCTCCCGCTGCCGGGCCGTCTCGTACAGGCGGGCGTTGCCGATGGCGATCCCGGCCTGGGAGGCGAGGACCCGCAGCAGGGCGAGGTCCTCCTCGGTGAAGGAGCCCGCGCGCTTCTCGGTGAGGTACAGATTGCCGAAGACCTCGGTGTGCACCCGGATCGGGACGCCGAGGAAGGTGCGCATCTCCGGGTGGCCCGCGGGCACGCCGGAGGAGCGCGGGTCGGCCGTCAGGTCGTCGAGCCGCAGCGGCTGCCGGTCCCGGATCAGGGCGCCGATCAGCCCGGCGCGGCCGTCGGGGAGGTGCCCGATCCGCTGCCGCTCCTCGTCCGTCACACCGGAGGTGAAGAGCTCGGTGAGGCGGTGGCGCTCGGGGTCGACGACCCCGAGCGCCCCGTAGCGGGCTCCGGTCAGCTCGGTGGCGGAGTCCACGATGTGCTGGAGGGTGGTGCGGAGTTCGAGGTCCGTGCCGACGCCGAGGACCGCTTCGAGCAGCATGGGCAGGCGGGGGGCGTCCTCCGCGTCCGTGGCCTCGGCACCCTCGTCCATGATCGTCATGGTCTCATTGTCGTACGAACCATCCGTTTTCGGGCGATCGTCGTTCAGTCCTCGTCGGCGAGCGGGTCCCGCTCCGCCAGCGGGTCGAGGATCATCGGCTGGACCTTGCCCTCCAGCATCGCGCCGAGCCCCAGGACCGCGCACACGTCCGGCCGTTCGGCGATGTGCACCGGCATCCCGGTCGCCTCGCGCAGCATCTGGTCCAGGCCCGGCAGCAGGGCGCTGCCGCCCACCATCATGATCCCGCGGTCCGCGAGGTCGGCCACCAGGTCCGGCGGGCAGTCCCGCAGCACCTTCCCGATGCCGTCGAGGACCGCCGTCAGCGGGGTGTGGATCGCGTCCCGCACGGCGGCGGTGTCGACGGTCACCGAACGGGCCAGGCCCGTGGCGACGTCCCGGCCGTGGATCTCCGTCCAGGCGGGCCCCTGCGCCGTCAGGCCGTTGCCGCTGAGGGCCAGTTGCAGCGGGCGCACCGACTGGCTCGGCAGCATCAGCTCGTGGTGGTGGCGCAGGTGCTGGATGACGGCGTGGTCGATGGCGTCGCCGCCGACCGGCATCCGCTCGGCCGTGACGATCGCGCCGAGCGACAGCACCGCGACCTGTGTGGTCGCCGCCCCGCACACCAGGATCATGGTCGCCGTCGGCTGCTCCACGGGCAGCCCGCAGCCCACGGCCGCCGCGATCAGGGTGTCGACCAGCTCGACCCGGCGCGCCCCGAGACCGACGAGGGTCTCCACGGCGGCGCGCTGCGCCAGCGGGTCGCTGTCGTGCGGGGTGCAGGCGGCCGCGCGCAGCCGGGGCTTGCGGCGCAGCTGCCGGCGGAGCTTCTCGCCGAGGAGGTGACGGAGCATCCGCTGCGCCATCTCGATGTCGACGACCGTGCCGCCCGAGACCGGGCGGACGACCCGGATGTAGTCGGGGGTGCGGCCGGTCATCTTCTCGGCGAGCGCGCCGACGGCGATCAGCGCTCCGGTACGGGTGTTGACGGCGGCGACGCTCGGCTCGTCGACGACGAGTCCGGTGCCCTTCACGAAGACCCGGGTGCGGGCGGCACCCAGGTCGACGGCGACATGGCAACGACGCAGCTGCTCAAGGCTGACGGTCACGGCGGATCCTCCGGAGTGCGGTGCTGGCACGGGCGAGGGGTCGCGAGGCGGGTCGCGATTCGCGGTCCTGTTCGCATCGTCCGGCCGTCCGGGGCGCGGCGCGCGCTGGGCTGCGCCGCCCGGGGCTCCGGCACGG
>NZ_MWIG01000650.1:0-615 GCF_002156145.1 Streptomyces sp. NRRL B-24572
CTCCTCCCACACCTCGTCCGAGCCGACGAACTTCTCCGGGTCCTTGGTGGACAGCTCCAGGTAGAAGTCGTTCAGACCGTAGTCGCGGAGCAGGTTCAGGACGAAGGTGAGGGTCTTGTCCAGCTCCTCCGCCATCTGCTCGCGGGTGCAGTAGATGTGCGCGTCGTCCTGGGTGAAGCCACGGGCGCGGGTCAGGCCGTGGACGACGCCCGACTTCTCGTACCGGTACACGGTGCCGAACTCGAACAGGCGCAGCGGCAGCTCACGGTAGGAGCGCCCGCGCGCGTCGAAGATCAGGTTGTGCATCGGGCAGTTCATGGGCTTGAGGTAGTAGTCCACGCCCTCGTCGAGCTGCATGGGGGGGTACATGCCCTCGGCGTACCAGTCCAGGTGGCCCGACTTCTCGAACAGCTTGCCCTTGGTGGCGTGCGGCGAGTAGACGAACTCGTAGCCCTCCTCCTCGTGGCGCTTGCGCGAGTAGTCCTCCATGACCCGGCGGATGATGCCGCCCTTGGGGTGGAAGACCGCGAGGCCGGAGCCGATCTCGTCCGGGATGGAGAAGAGGTCCAGCTCGTTGCCCAGCTTGCGGTGGTCGCGCTTCTCGGCCTCGGCCAG
>NZ_MWIG01000651.1:0-5384 GCF_002156145.1 Streptomyces sp. NRRL B-24572
CGGTCGCCCCGGTCCGGGCCGGGTCCCGGACCGGGGCGACCGTCTTCGACTGGGAGGCCCCGGAGACCTGGGCGCCCGCGCTGCGGGGCGCGGACGCCGCGTACGTGGCGTACTCCCCGGACCTGGCCGCCCCCGGTGCGGTGGAGGCGATGGAGGCCTTCGGCCGGCTGGCCGTGGAGAACGGCGTACGGCGGCTCACGCTCCTCTCCGGGCGCGGGGAGCCGGCGGCGGTCCTGGCGGAGGAGGCCCTGCGGACGGCGGCGTCCGGGGCCGAACTGACCGTCGTACGGGCCTCGTTCTTCGCGCAGAACTTCTCCGAGGGGCTGCTCGCGGAGGGCGTCGCCGAGGGCGCGGTGGTCTTCCCGGCCGGTGACACGGCCGAGCCGTTCGTCGACGCGGACGATCTGGCGGACGTCGTCGTCGAGACCCTGACGGCGGACGGGCACGCGGGGCGGGTGCACGAGGTGACGGGCCCCCGGCCGGTGGGTTTCGCGGAGGTGGCGGCGGAGATCTCCCGCGCCTCGGGCCGCCCGGTGGTCTACCGGCCGGTGTCCGAGGCGGAGTACGCGCAGCTGCTCGCCGGGTTCGGGCTCGCGGTCGGCGAGGCGGAGTGGCTCGCGGCCCTGTTCGGCACGCTCCTCGACGGGCACAACGCCTCGGCGACGGACGGCGTGAAGCGGATCCTGGGCCGGGAACCGCGCTCCTTCGCCGAGTTCGCGACGGAGGCGTGGGGCACGACGGGCCGGAGGGACTTCAGCCGCGCCTGACGAAGCTCGCGAGCCGGTAACGGGGGTCGGCTCGGGGGCGGTCCTGGTCCGGGAGGTCCGACAGGGCGGCGGCGAGGGTTTCGATGGTGGCCGGGCCGCCGTCGAACCAGGAGGCGAAGTAGCCGGCGCGGAGTCTGCGGACGGTGTCGCGCGGGGTGGCGCCCTGGCCGTGGCCGGTGAAGCGGGTGCCGGGGGCGGGGTCGAGGCCGTGGGCGGCCGCGTGTCCGCCGATCAGGTCGGAGCGGTCGGAGGCCGCCCCGGCCGAGCGGTACGGGCGGAGGAGCGCGTCGATGTCGCTGTCGACGTCGTGGGCGGCGTCCTTGTCGACGGTGACGACGAGGACGCCGCCGGGGCGCAGCACCCGGGCCGCCTCGGCGACGATGTCCGCCGCGAAGGGGACCAGGTGCAGCAGCCAGACGGCCGTGACGGCGTCCAGGGAGGCGTCGGGCAGCGGCAGCCGCCGGGCGTCGGCCCGTACGACGCGGCCCGGGACCCGGCCGGCGGCGACCCGCGCCATGGCGTGGGCGGCGTCGGCCCCGTACACCTGGAGGCCGGTCCGTACGAGCCGCTCGGTGACGAGGCCGGTGCCGCAGGCGAGGTCGAGCAGGGTGCGGGCGCCGGGCGGGACGAGGCTCAGAACGGCCTCGGCGGCGGCCTCCGCCCTGGGCACTCCGCCGCGGGTCCGGTCGTAGTGCGCCGCCTCGGCCTCGTAGTCGAGCGTGGTCTCCCCCATGACCGCGATCCTAACGACAGGCCGGGTCTCGCCGTGGCGGGGGCGGTCCTGACGACGGGTCAACTCGCCCCGTGGCCGGGGGCGATCCGCTCGACGCGGTCGGCGAGCTCGAAGTCCTTCTCGGTGATGCCGCCGACGGAGTGGGTGCTCACGGCGAGGGCGACCGTGTCGTAGCCGAGGGTGAGGTCGGAGTGGTGGTTCAGCTCCTGCTGGATCTGGGCCACGTGGACGACGAGCGCGGTCGCCGCGAAGTGGTCGTCGAACCGGTAGTTCCGGGCGAGCCGGTCCTCCTGGACGGACCAGCCGGGAAGCTCCCTCAGGCGGTCCTCGATCTCCTTCTGCGACAGCGGCTGTGTGGGCACGGCGGTGCTCCCTCCGGTCGGGTGGTGCGGGGTGACGGGGTGACGGGCAGGGGCCCCGGGGGAAAGCTACCCGGCGTCCCCCTCTGGGATACCGTCTGGCCATGACAACTGTCGTGAGCGACACGGGGGTAGGGCCGCTGCTGCGCGGATGGCGTGAGCAGCGGCGGCTGAGCCAGCTGGAGCTGGCGCTGCGCGCGGACTCCTCGGCGCGGCACATCTCGTTCGTGGAGACGGGCCGCGCCCGGCCGAGCGAGGACATGGTCCTGAGGCTCGCCGAGCACCTGGACGTGCCGGTGCGGGAGCGGAACGCGCTGCTGCTCGCGGCGGGGTACGCGCCCCGGTACGCGGAGTCGCCGCTGGACGCGCCGCGTCTTGAGACGCTGCGCTGGGGCATCCAGCAGCTGCTCGACGGGTACGAGCCGTATCCGGCGCTGGTGGTCGACGGCACGTACACGGTGGTGGCGGCCAACCGGGGGATCGAGCTTCTGCTCGGCGGGCTTCCGGAGCACCTCCTGACCCCGCCGATGAACGCGATGCGGCTCACGCTGCACCCGGAGGGCCTGGCGCCCCGGATCCGGAACCTGCGGGAGTGGCGGGGCCACCTCCTGGCCCAGATGGACCGTCAGATCGCGCTGGCCCGTTCGGAGCCGCTGCGGGAGCTGTACGAGGAGGTGGCGGGCTATCCGCTGCCGGAGCGGATCGACCCGGAGGACCGGCCGGACGCGGAGCCGTACCCGTACTTCGCGCTGCCGCTGCGGATCGAGCACGACGGGCGGGTGCTGTCGTTCGTGTCGTCGATCTCGACGTTCAACACGCCGATGGACGTGACCGTCGCCGAGCTGGCCATCGAGACGTTCCTCCCGGCCGACCCGGAGACGGTCGCGTACCTGCGGTCCCTCAACGCGTAGCGGACGCGACGGCCCTGAGGGCGGCCCACTGGAGTGCGGCGAAACCGGCGACGGTGACCGCCTGCATCGGGGTCCACAGCAGGCCGGCGGTGGTCGGCTCCAGCCAGGCGACGAGGGCGACGATGCTGAGGACGGCCCAGAGCACGTTGGCGTCGACGACGAGCTTCACGGCGAGCGCCGGGGGCTGCGGGCGGCTCGCGAGCCAGGCGACGCCCGCGGCGAACGCGGTGAGGAACAGGCCGAGTTCGAGGAGCAGTCCGGCGTCGACGCCGAGGAGTTCGCCGAGGGGGCCGGAGGCGGCGGCGTAGGCGATCCCGTTGGCTCCGGTGACGACGGCGTCGAGGGCGAGGAAGCGGCGCACCGCGGACTGGGGGCGGGTGGTGCGGGCGAGGCCGGCGAGCAGGGCCTGGGACATGGCGGATCACCCTCCAAAAGGGGGACGTTCGTGCTGGTGGTGGGCCCGGAGCCCGAGCGGAGTGCGCCGCCCGGGTTCCGGTGTTCATGAGCATGCCGGGCGGCGCCGAGGGGGTCGATTACGCGCGAGGTAATGCCGGAGGTCATGCGGGTCCCCGGACGGCCGCGTCACCGCTCCCCCGGAGTGAGTAGTCTTCGCGCCGGGGTGGCCGGAACCGGTGCCCCGAAGGGGGAGAACACAGATGGCGTGGAACAGGAAACGGGCCCGCATGGTGGCCGCCGGGGACGATCACAAGGTGACGCCCGCGGAACTCTTCTTCGACCTGGTGTTCGTGTACGCGATCACACAGGTCACCGCCCTGATGGCGGCCGCGCCGTCACCGGCGCGGATGGTGGGCGCGATGGTCGTCCTCGCGCTGCTCTGGTGGTGCTGGTGCGCCTTCGCCTGGCTGGGCAATGTCGTGCGGGCCGATTCCGGCGCCCTGTTCGGCGTCCTCGTCACCGTCATGGCCGTGGTCCTGATCGTGTCCCTCGCCGTGCCGAAGGTCTTCACGGACGCGCCGGAAGGGCTCTCCCCGCCGCTGGTGTTCGTGCTCTGCTACGGCGCGGTGCGCATCCTGCACCTGGTCTCGTACTGGGTCTCCAGCCCCGGGGACGCCGCGCTGCGGGTCACCCTGCGGCGCACGGCCATGGCGTCCGTGCTGCCGCCGCTGGTGCTGCTGCTCATCGGCTGCGCGTACGACGGCCGGGCCCAGCTCCTGTGGTGGCTGGGGGCGGTGGTCGTCGACTACGGCGGCATCTACATCACCGGCTCCTCCGGCTGGCGGGTCAACTCCCCCGGGCACTTCGCCGAGCGGCACGGTCTGATCGTGATCATCGCCCTGGGCGAGTCCATCGTGGCGATGGGCGTCGGCGTCGGCGGCTTCCCCCTCTCGTACGCGGTGCTCGGCGCCTCGGCGGCCGGGCTGCTGCTCTCGGCCGGGCTGTGGTGGCTGTACTTCCGGCAGCTCGGCGAAGCCGCGGAGCACCGTCTCTCCGGGCTCGACGGCGACGAGCGCACCCGCTTCGCCCGGGACGTCTACACCTTCCTGCACCTGCCGCTGGTCGCCGGGATCGTGCTCTGCGCGCTCGGGATGAAGAAGGTCCTCCAGCAGGTCGCCGACACCGGGCACTACGACCTGGCCGAGCCGCTGCACGGCGCCGTGGCCTGGTCGCTGACCGGGGGCGTCGGCGTCTATCTCCTCGGCGCCGCCGCGATCGGGCTGCGCACCTCGGGCCGGCGGCCGACCGCGCTGGCCGTGGGCGGGGCGTGCTGCCTGGCGGCGGGCCCCCTGGTCGGCCTGGTCCCGGCCCTGGTGGCCCTCGCGGTCCTCGCCGCGGCGGCGGCGGTCCTCGTGGGACTGCACACCAGGCGGGGCGCGCGGCCGGTCACGGGCGGGGAGGCGTCCTGAGGCGGCGGGCCGGTGGCCGTGGCGGCGGCTTGGAGGATCGTGGCGCTTCGTCGCGCGCGGCCGGGACGTTCGTACGAGATCCAAAAGACGGGCCCGCCGCCGCATTCGCCTCATCGCCACACTGACCCCATGGCTCCCACCAGCCCCACCCTCATAGGCTCCGTCCGTTGACGCCGCGGACGGTCCCGGACGAGGAGGCGCTGATGCGCAGGCTGGCCGGGATCCGGCGGGGCGCGCCGGTGGTCGAGCGGGAGGAGTACGTGCTCGGCACCGTGTGCGGGGCCGTGCCGATCACGGTCGGCGGGGTCCACTCGGCGGTGGGTTTCTCGCTGCCGGTGGACGAGGAGGACCGCCTGGAGGAGACGGCGCTGCGGCTGCGGGAGCGGCTCGAACGGGCTTTGACGGCCCATGCCTTCACGGTCCTGACCTGAGGCGGGCCGGGCGGTCGTGCCACGGCGGGGCGGCGGCGCGCCGTACCCGCCCGGCGGCCCCCCGGAGGTGTGCTCCGGGAGGCCGGTCCCGGGGTCAGCCCAGGGGGCCTTCCCTGCGGAGGCGGTCCTCCCGGCGGGCGGGCGGTTCAGGGGTCGACACGGGGGCGGACACGGACACCGGGGATCCCGGCTCGGGGGCGGTGCGTTCGGTGCGCCGGGCGCGGGAGGCCTCGGCGCGCAGCAGGGCCTGGAGGACGGCGTACGGGTCGACGGGCATGGCGAAGCTCCTTGTGGTGCGGGGGTGATGTGGGGGGACTG
>NZ_MWIG01000652.1:0-7507 GCF_002156145.1 Streptomyces sp. NRRL B-24572
CCCCGCCCACAGGTCCACGGCGTCGATGACGAGGGTCGGGTCGGCGAGGCTGTGGATCTGGAGGAGCGCGGCGGCGGCGTGACGGTCCCCGCCCTCCCCCTCGCGGTCCGGGGCGTCGAAGAGCTCGTACGGCGACAGGTCGAGGCGGAGCGAGACCCGCACCCCCGCGTCCATCCCGGCTGCCGCCTCGGCGGCCCAGGCACGCGCGCGGGGCAGGTGCTGCGGGGCGTGCGCCGCGAACGGCGCGCCGACCGCGTGGGCGGCGGCCGGGGTGCGGGGCAGCGTGTCGGCGACCGCGTCGAGGAAGGAGCGCACGAGGGCCTCGGGCTCGGGCAGCCGCAGCGGACCGCGTCCCGGCACCGGCACGGCGTACCCCTCGTACGGCAGGGCGGCGGCGACGGCCCGCAGATGGGCGATGTCCTCGGCGTCCAGGGGGCCGGCCCGCCAGGCGTCCAGGTCGTCGGCGGTCAGCCCCGGCAGCAGCCGCCCGCGCGCGGCGAGGTGCAGGGCGTGCAGGGCGGCGGCGCCCCAGCCGGCGGTGGCGGGGTGCGCGGCCGGGTGGTGGCGGGCCTCGACGAGGTGCGGCAGGGCGGCCTCGACGGGCAGGGTCACGGCGGGCACGGCACGGCCCCGGGCGCCGCTGCCGTGGCGCCGGGCCACGGTCAGCTCGACCCGCTCCGCCCCGCTCGCCGCCGGGTCCGGCAGCGCACCGCCGTCGGGGGCCCAGAAGGCGACCCGGCCGTCACGGGGAAGGGCGGCCGGCAGGAAGACGGCGGCGCTGGTCATCCAGGTGTGTGCCACGGCTCCGCTCCCCTCCCGCTGTCCGTCATCCCTCGACTGGACCTCCGACCTTACGGGTGGGGTCTGACAACGGGCGTCGGGTGGTTCCCCCGGACGGCCCAGCAAAGGATGCCGGCGGTCACCGGAGGCGGCATGGTGGCCTGAAACGACACGACAGAAGAGGATCCGCCATGTCCGTTCGCCGGCGTCTCACGACCGCCACCGGGGCCGTGCTGCTCACCCTCGCCGTCGCCGGCTGCTCGGGCCTCGGCCGCAGTGCCGTGGGCACGATCGAGTACGAGACGCAGCGTGAGCTCCTGGTGAGCGTGACCAGCCCCTCCGTGAACGGCTGCCACCGCCTGGCGCCCTCGGGCGTGACCAAGGTCCGGAACAACTCCCTGAACGACATCGTGATGTACCGGACCCGCGACTGTAAGGGCGGGAACTCTATCTACGTGGCCACCAACACCGCGAACCAGATCGCCCCGGACACCCTGCCCTGGCGCAGCTACAGCGTCGTCCACTAGCCGGAGCGGCGTGCCGCGAGGCGCGTGTTCCGTTTCCCCCACCCCGGGTACATGCTGGAAGTGACCTCGGGGCTCCGAGGGGAGATGCGACCGTCATGCGTACCGGGAACGAGCCGGCGACCGCGCGCAGCGCCCTGCGCCTGCGGTTCTGGCTGAGCGTGTGGGGGCTGCTCTGGGCGGTCTTCGGGACGACCGTGTTCTCCCTGTTGGGGCGCCCCGGCTGGGCGGCGGCCTGCGGGGTGCTGTTCCTGGTGGTCACGGTCGACCTGGCGGTGGTGCTGCACCACATCCACCAGGGCTCGCACTGGCAGCCGGGCCGGAGCATCCCCCCGTACGAACCCGATCACGGCAACCCGCGACGCTGACGTCCCGCCCGCACCCGCTCAGTTCTGCGCGTCGAAGCCCGCCGCCCGGAGGTACTCCGGCTTGGGGTCGAGCGCGGCGGCGAGCCGGAAGTGCCGCATGGCCTGGGCGGTCTTCCCGGAGCGTTCGAAGGTGCGGGCCAGCGCGAAGTGGGCGAAGGCGTTGTCCGGCTCGCGCTCCAGGACCAGCTCGAACTCCAGCTGCGCCGGGCGGAGCTGCGCGGCGGCGAAGAACGCGCGGGCGCGCAGCAGGCGCGCGGCCGTGTTCTCGGGATGGGCGGCGATCACCGAGTCCAGCAGCTTCACGGCCCCGCGAGGATCCCGCGCGGCCAGCAGGTGCTCGGCGGCGCGGAAGTCGATGACGTGCGTTTCCGGGTTGCTGTCGGCCACGATGGCATCCTTCCCCTCGATCCGGTGGTTGAACACCGGATCGAGGCGACCGCATTCCGCCGCTACTCCCCGGCGGCGGCCTTCGCGCGTCGTTCCAGGTCCTCCCAGACCTTCCGCACCTGGGGTTCGAGCGCGTCGAGCGGCCCGTCGTTGTCGATCACGAGGTCCGCGACGGCCAGCCGCTGCGCGCGCGTGGCCTGGGCCGCCATCCGGGCCTCGGCCTCGGACGCCGCCATGCCCCGGAGCCGTACGAGCCGGTCGAGCTGGGTCTCCGGGGACGCGTCCACGACCACGACCAGGTCGTACAGCGGCGCGAGCCCGTTCTCGGTGAGCAGGGGTACGTCGTGGACGACGACGTCGTCGGCGCCCGCACGGCTCTCCAGCTCCGCCGACCGGGCCCCGACCAGGGGGTGCACGATGGCGTTGAGGGTGGCCAGGCGGTCGGCGTCGGCGAACACGATGGAGCCGAGCTTCGGCCGGTCGAGCGTCCCCTCCGCGGTGAGGACGTCGTCCCCGAAGGCCTCCACGACGGCCGCGAGCCCCGGGGTCCCGGGTTCGACGACCTCGCGCGCGATCCGGTCCGCGTCGATCAGTACGGCTCCGTACGAGACGAGCAGCCGTGACACTTCGCTCTTGCCGGCGCCGATCCCGCCGGTCAGGCCCACCTTCAGCATGAGCGGCAGCTTAGGGCCTGCCCCGGTGGGGCTAGGAGTCGCCCTCCCGCTCCGCGAGGAAGCGCTCGAACTCGCGACCCAGCTCGTCGGCCGACGGCAGGTCGACCGGCTCGGCGACCAGGCTGCCGCGCGTCTCGGCACCGGCGGCCGCGTCGTACTGGTGCTCAAGGCCCTGCACGAGCGCCACCAGCTCCTCGTCGCCCTCGCCGATCTGGCGGTCGATCTCGGTCTGGGTGCGGCGGGCCTCGGTCCGCAGGGAGTGGGCGACACCGGGGAGGACGAGGCCGGTGGCGGCGGTGACGGCCTCCAGGGCGGTCAGGGCCGCGTCCGGGTACGGGGACCGGGCCACGTAGTGCGGGACGTGGGCGGCGACGCCGAGGGTGTCGTGGCCGGCTTCGGTGAGCCGGTACTCGACGAGGGACTCGGCGCTGCCGGGGACCTGGGCCTCGTCGAAGGGGCTGCGGTGGCCGGGCATGAGGTCGGTGCGGCTGCCGTGCGGGGTGAGGCCGACCGGGCGGGTGTGCGGCACGCCCATGGGGATGCCGTGGAAGTTGACGGAGAGGCGCACGCCGAGGCGCTCGACGATCTGGCGGACGGCGACGGCGAACCGCTCCCACTCCACGTCCGGCTCCGGCCCGGAGAGGACGAGGAAGGGCGCGCCGGTGGCGTCCTGCACGAGGCGGACCTCGATGGACGGCGTCTCGTACGCGGTCCAGCGGTCGCGCCGGAAGGTCAGCAGCGGGCGGCGGGCCCGGTAGTCCACGAGCCGGTCGTGGTCGAAGCGGGCCACCAGCTGGTGCGGGAGGGTGTCGAGCAGCCGGTCGATGATCTGCTCACCGGTCTCGCCCGCGTCGATGTAGCCGTCGAAGTGGTACAGCATGACAAGCCCGGCCGACTCCTGCGCCAGGGCCAGGTCGACGACGGCCACGCCCTTCGGGTCCCATTCGTACAAATCCTGGGGATCAAGCACGATTACCGCTCCTCCTCGTGTTCTCTCTGGAAACGCCGGGCGCGGCACGGCCATTCCCGGGTCGCGCGATCTTCCGGAGAACGAGGACGGAAACGACCGAGGCCCGCTCCCCCCGAAGGGGAACGGGCCTCGATTCACCAGCGACTAGCGCTCAGCGGAGAGCCTGTTCAGCTCTGGCCGCCGGCGAGCTTCTCGCGGAGGGCGGCGAGCGCCTCGTCCGACGCCAGGGCGCCGGAGTTGTCGTCCGACTCCGAGGAGTACGAACCACCCGAGATGCCCGCACCGGCGTTGCCGGCGGCCGGGGCGGCAGCGCCCTCGGCAGCGGCGGCCTCGTCGGCCTCGCGGGACTTGATGACCTGAGCCTGGTGCTGCTCGAAGCGAGCCTGCGCCTCGGCGTACTGGGTCTCCCAGGCCTCGCGCTGAGCCTCGTAGCCCTCGAGCCAGTCGTTGGTCTCGGGGTCGAAGCCCTCGGGGTAGATGTAGTTGCCCTGGTCGTCGTAGGACGCGGCCATGCCGTACAGGGTCGGGTCGAACTCGACCGAGGCCGGGTCGGCACCGAAGGACTCGTTGGCCTGCTTCAGCGAGAGGCTGATGCGACGACGCTCGAGGTCGATGTCGATGACCTTGACGAAGATCTCGTCGTTGACCTGGACGACCTGCTCCGGGATCTCCACGTGGCGCTCGGCCAGCTCGGAGATGTGGACCAGACCCTCGATGCCCTCGTCCACGCGGACGAACGCACCGAACGGAACCAGCTTGGTGACCTTACCCGGGACGACCTGGCCGATCTGGTGGGTCCGGGCGAACTGCTGCCACGGGTCCTCCTGCGTCGCCTTCAGCGACAGGGAGACGCGCTCGCGGTCCATGTCCACGTCGAGAACCTCGACGGTGACCTCCTGGCCGACCTCGACAACCTCGGACGGGTGGTCGATGTGCTTCCAGGACAGCTCGGAGACGTGCACGAGGCCGTCGACGCCACCCAGGTCCACGAAGGCACCGAAGTTGACGATCGAGGACACGACGCCGGAGCGGACCTGACCCTTCTGGAGGGTCGTGAGGAAGGTCTGGCGAACCTCGGACTGGGTCTGCTCGAGCCAGGCGCGGCGGGACAGGACCACGTTGTTGCGGTTCTTGTCCAGCTCGATGATCTTGGCCTCGAGCTCCTTGCCCACGTAGGGCTGGAGGTCGCGGACACGACGCATCTCGACGAGGGACGCCGGCAGGAAGCCACGGAGGCCGATGTCGAGGATGAGACCACCCTTGACGACCTCGATGACGGTACCGGTGACGATGCCGTCCTCTTCCTTGATCTTCTCGATGGTGCCCCAGGCACGCTCGTACTGAGCGCGCTTCTTCGAGAGGATCAGGCGGCCTTCCTTGTCCTCCTTCTGGAGAACCAGGGCCTCGATCTCGTCGCCGACCTTGACGACCTCGTTCGGGTCGACGTCGTGCTTGATCGAGAGCTCGCGGCTCGGGATGACACCTTCGGTCTTGTAACCGATGTCGAGCAGGACCTCGTCCCGGTCGACCTTCACGATGACGCCGTCGACGATGTCGCCGTCGTTGAAGTACTTGATCGTCTCGTCGATCGCGGCGAGGAAGGCTTCCTCGTTACCGATGTCGTTGACCGCAACCTGCGGGGTGGTGGCGGTGGTCTCGGTGCTGCTCGTCATGTGGGAAAGGGCTCCGGTTACGGACAGAAAGTCGTAGGTACTGCTACGCCGAGAGCCCGTATCGCACCAAGAAGCCGGACAGCCAATGAAGCGCCCTTCCGCGAACGGGAGGGAACCTCGAAAACCGAGGGGACATACAACAGGTGCGAGCACGGCCTGCTCCGTCTGAGGCGCGCAGGCCCGCAGCGCAACCTTTAGCATACGGGGGCGGCCGGACAGGGTCAATGCGCGAAGCGCGCACCCGGGGCAGTTCTGCTCAATTCCGGCACGACTCACGGCCCTTGCGCCACTACGGCGGGGGTCCGCCGCACGGCGGCACTGAGCGCAAACTACATCGGCGGGCGAGATGAACCAAGAGTACGGACACGAAGACGCGGTCGACGGGGACGCCGACGAGGCCGAGGCGACCCGGCGTGACGCGGGGGACGCGGAGAGCAGCCGGGCGAGCCGCGGCTGGTGGGACCGGAACGCCGACGAGTACCAGAGCGAGCACGGGTCCTTCCTGGGCGACGACCGGTTCGTGTGGGGTCCCGAGGGACTCGACGAGGCCGAGGCCGGGCTCCTCGGGCCCGCCGCCTCGCTGAAGGGCCTCGACGTCCTGGAGATCGGCGCGGGAGCGGCGCAGTGTTCGCGGTGGCTGGCGGCGCAGGGGGCACGGCCGGTGGCCCTCGACCTCTCGCACCGGCAGCTCCAGCACGCGCTGCGGATCGGCGGGGGGGTGCCGCTGGTGGAGGCGGACGCGGGGGCGCTGCCCTTCCGGGACGGCTCCTTCGACCTGGCGTGCTCGGCGTACGGCGCGGTGCCGTTCGTCGCCGACCCGGTGCGGGTCTTCCGCGAGGTGCGCCGGGTGCTGCGGCCGGGCGGCCGCTGGGTGTTCTCGGTGACGCACCCGATCCGCTGGGCGTTCCCGGACGAGCCGGGGCCCGAAGGCCTCTCGGTCGCCGCCTCGTACTTCGACCGCACGCCGTACGTCGAGCAGGACGAGCGGGGGCGGGCGGTGTACGTGGAGCACCACCGGACCGTCGGGGACCGGGTGCGGGACGTGGTGGCCGGCGGCTTCCGGCTCGTGGACCTGGTCGAGCCGGAGTGGCCGGCCTGGAACAGCCAGGAGTGGGGCGGCTGGTCCCCTCTGCGGGGGAACCTGATCCCGGGGACGGCGATCTTCGTCTGCGAGCGGGACGACTAGCAGGTCCTGCTCGACCGACCAGTCCTACTTATGGAGGGCCCTGTGGATAACAGGGCCCTCCCTTTTCTTCGCACGTACGAGACTGAGTGCGTGATCCGAAACGACGCAATCGACCGTCTCCCCGTCCGCCATGCCGTCCCCGAGCTGCTCGCCGCGCTCGCGGAGCGCGGCACGGCGGTGCTGTCCGCTCCTCCCGGCACCGGCAAGACGACGCTGGTCCCGCTGGCGCTGGCGGGGCTCATAGGGGACGGACCGGTCCGCCGGGTGCTGGTGGCCGAGCCGCGGCGGATGGCGGTGCGGGCGGCGGCCCGGCGGATGGCCTGGCTGCTCGGCGAGGAGGTCGGCGGCGCGGTCGGCTTCTCGGTGCGCGGCGAGCGACGGTCCGGCCCCGCGACCCGGGTCGAGGTGGTGACGACGGGCATCCTGCTGCAGCGCCTCCAGCGCGATCCGGAGCTGGCGGGCGTGGACGTGGTGCTGCTCGACGAGTGCCACGAGCGGCATCTCGACGCCGACACGGCGATGGCCTTCCTGGTGGACGTACGGGCGGCGCTGCGGCCGGAGCTGAAGCTGATCGCGGCCTCCGCGACGAGCGACGCCGGGGCCTGGGCGGAGCTGCTCACGGTCCTGGACGGCAGCGGGCCCGCGCCGATCGTGTGGAGCGAGGGCGAGGGCCACGGGTACGCGGTGAAGTTCGCCGCGCCGCCGGCCGGGATCAGGCCCGCGCACGGCACCTGGGTGGATCCGGCCCTGCTGCGTCACGTGGCGGCGACGGTCCGGCTCGCGCTGGAGCGGCACGAGGGCGACGTCCTGTGCTTCCTGCCGGGTACGGGGGAGATCGCGCGGACGGCGGGGCTGCTCGACGGGGTGGACGCGGAGGTGCTCCAGCTGCACGGACGGGCTCCCGCCGACGTGCAGGACGCGGTGCTGCGGGGTGCCGGGCCCGGC
>NZ_MWIG01000652.1:7579-7879 GCF_002156145.1 Streptomyces sp. NRRL B-24572
CGGAGGACGGCAGCCGGGCGCGGTACCCGTCGCCGGAGATCAGGATCGCCGACCTGGCGGACTTCGCCCTGCGGGCCGCCTGCTGGGGCGACCCGACGGCGGAGGGGCTCGCGCTGCTCGACGCTCCACCGGCCGGGGCGATGGCGGCGGCCCGCGCGGTCCTGGGGTCGATCGGGGCCGTGGACGGGGACGGCCGGGCCACGGAGCGGGGGGTACGGATGTCCCGGCTCGGGCTGCACCCCCGCCTCGGACGGGCGCTCCTCGACGGGGCGCCCGAGGTCGGGGTCCGGCGGGCGGCGG
>NZ_MWIG01000653.1:0-15478 GCF_002156145.1 Streptomyces sp. NRRL B-24572
TCCGGGGTCCGGACCCCGGACCGGGGGGTCGCGCGGGCCTCAGTCCCGGCCCGGGACCCGGCCCGGCGCCCGGTCCACGTCGACCGGCCGCCGCCCCGCCAACCCTCGGCTGCTGCGGCAGCGGCTCTTCGTGTTCGTGGTCGTGACGCTCGTCGTGGCCCTCGGCATCGCCGCCGCTCAGGCCCTTCAGGGGTAGTCCCCCAGGAGGTCAGGCTTCCGGGCGGCCCGTCGCCACCGCGTAGAACGCGACCGCCGCCGCCGCGCCCACGTTCAGTGAATCGACCCCGTGGGCCATCGGGATGCGGACCCACTCGTCGGCGGCACGCAGCGCCTGCGTGGACAGGCCGTCGCCCTCCGCTCCCAGCATCAGCGCCACCCGGTCCAGGCGGTGCGGGGCGGCCTCGTCGATCGAGGTCGCCTTCTCCGCCGGGGTGAGGGCGAGGAGCTTGAAGCCCGCCTCCCGCACCGCCTCCAGGCCTCGGGGCCAGGCGTCCAGGCGCGCGTACGGGACGGAGAAGACCGCGCCCATCGACACCTTCACCGAGCGCCGGTACAGCGGGTCCGCGCAGTCCGGGGACAGCAGGACCGCGTCCATGCCGAGCGCGGCGGCGCTGCGGAAGATGGCCCCGATGTTCGTGTGGTCGTTCACCGACTCCATCACCACCACCCGGCGGGCGTCGGCGAGGAGTTCGGCCGCGTCCGGCAGCGGCTTGCGCTGCATCGAGGCGAGCGCGCCGCGGTGCACGTGGTAGCCGGTGACGCGTTCCGCGAGGTCCGGCTGGATCGCGTACACCGGCGCCGGGACCTCGTCGATGACGTCCCGCATGACGTCCACCCACTTGGCGGAGAGCAGCATCGACCGCATCTCGTACCCGGCCTGCCTGGCCCGGCGGATGACCTTCTCGCCCTCCGCGATGAACAGGCCCTCGGCCGGCTCGCGCCTGCGGCGGAGCTCGACGTCGGTCAGGCCGGTGTAGTCGCGCAGGCGCGGGTCGTCGGGGTCGTCGATCGTGATGAGTTCGGCCACGAGGTGATACTGCCTTGTCCGGGGTGTGGTGCCAATGTGCGGGAAGGTTTGGTTACCCCTGGTTACTCCGGGGTGTCGCTTCCGTGGTCCTTCGTCAGCTTGTCGGGGCCCTCGGTCACCACGGCGCCGATGACGATGACCGCAGGCGGGCGGACCTCCTCCGCCTCGACCGTCTCCGCGACCGTCGCCAGCGTCGCGTCCACCCGGCGCTGCGTCGCCGTCGTGCCCTCCTGGACCAGGGCCAGGGGGGTGTCCGGGCTCTTGCCGTGGGCGATGAGCGCCTCGGCGATCTTGCCGATCTTGTCCACGCCCATGAGGATCACGAGCGTGCCCGTGAGCTTCGCCAGCGACGCCCAGTCCACGAGGGAGCGCGGGTCGTCCGGGGCGACGTGGCCGCTGACCACCGTGAACTCGTGGGCCACCCCGCGGTGCGTCACCGGGATGCCGGCCGCTCCCGGGACCGAGATCGAGCTGGAGATGCCCGGGACCACCGTGCAGGCGATTCCCTCGGCGGCCAGGGCCTGCGCCTCCTCCATGCCCCGGCCGAAGACGAAGGGGTCTCCACCCTTGAGGCGGACCACCGACTTGCCCTGCTTCGCGTGCTCGATCAGCGCGTTGTTGATGGCCTCCTGGGCCATGAAGCGGCCGTACGGGATCTTCGCCGCGTCGATCACCTCGACGTGCGGCGGCAGCTCGTCCAGGAGGTCGCGGGGGCCGAGCCGGTCCGCGATGACCACGTCCGCCTCCGTGAGCAGCCGGCGGCCCCGGACCGTGATCAGGTCCGGGTCGCCCGGGCCGCCGCCCACCAGGGCTACGAAGGGGGTGCGGGAGCGGTACGCGGGCGCGGCGATCGAGCCGTCGCGGAGGCCCTCGACGATCGCGTCCCGTACTGCTGCGGAGCGGCGGGGGTCGTGGCCCGTGAGCACCGCGACGGTCACGCCCGCGTCGCGGCCCGTCGCCGGGGTCCAGGCCGTTGCCGCTTCGGCGTCGTCCGCTCGTACGCACCAGGTCCTGGTTCGCTCCGCCTCGGCCGAGGCCGCGGCGTTCGCCGCCGGGTCCGTCGTCGCCACCAGGGCGTACCAGGCGTCCGCCAGGTCGCCCTCCTCGTACCGCCGCTTGATCCAGGTGATCTCGCCCGTCTCCGCCATCGCGTCCACGGACGGGGTCGCGGAGGGCGAGATCAGGGTGATCTCCGCTCCCGCGGCGATCAGGGCCGGGAGGCGGCGCTGGGCCACCTGGCCGCCGCCGAGGACGACGACGCGGCGGCCGGCGAGGCGCAGTCCGACGGGGTAGGCGGGGTGCTCGGCGTTCTCTGCCATGGGTGAGCGGCTCCTCGGAGAGCGTGGCGGTGCGGGCGAGGGTGCCGCTGCTGCGGTGGAGCGGCTCGTGCATGGTCACGATAGCGGTGACCTGGGGGTTGCTGGGTGTGACGGATGTCCCCCGGCCGGTGGGCGGGTGCGACGGATGCCCCGGCCGGTGGGCGGGTGCGTGGGGGCCGCTCCGGAACCGGGTTCGGGACTGCATGATTCACGGCGCCTGCGGGGCCCGCGGTTTTCAGGGCCCTTACGCGCCACACATCACGCTTTACGTCCCGAACCCGGTTCCGGCGCGTCCCCCACTCCCGTTCGCGGGTGGGGGACGCGCCGTGGTCCTACTTCTCGGTGACTCCCGCCGAGTCGAACGTGGCCACCTCGTGCATCGCGCGTGCCGCGCTCTGGACCAGCGGGAGGGCCAGGAGCGCGCCCGTGCCCTCGCCGAGGCGCAGGTCCAGGTCCACCAGCGGGCGCAGGCCCAGCTTGTTGAGCGCCGCCACGTGGCCCGGCTCCGCGCTGCGGTGGCCCGCGATGCACGCCGCCAGGGACTCGGGGGCGATGGCGCGGGCGACCAGGGCCGCCGCGCCCGTGGACACGCCGTCCAGGATGACCGGGGTGCGGAGCGACGCCGCGCCCAGGATCAGGCCCACGAGGGCCGCGTGCTCCAGGCCGCCGATCGCCGACAGGACGCCGATCGGGTCCGCCGGGTCCGGCTTGTGCAGGTCCAGGGCGCGCCGGACCACGTCCACCTTGCGGGCGTGCGTCTCGTCGTTGATGCCCGTGCCCCGGCCCGTGACCTCGGCCGCGTCCACGCCCGTGTAGACCGAGATCAGTGCGGCGGAGGCCGTGGTGTTCGCGATGCCCATCTCGCCCGTGAGCAAGGCCTTGTTGCCGGCTGCTACGAGGTCACGGGCCGTTTCGATGCCGACCTCGATCGCCGCCAGGACTTCCTCGCGGGTCATCGCCGGGCCCGTGGTGAAGTCGCCCGTGCCCGGGCGGACCTTGCGGGGCAGGAGGCCAGGGGTGGCCGGGAGTTCCGACTTCACGCCCACGTCGATGACGCAGACCTCCGCCCCGACCTGGTTCGCGAACGCGTTGCAGACCGCTCCCCCGCCGAGGAAGTTGGCCACCATCTGGCCCGTGACCTCCTGCGGCCACGGGGTGACGCCCTGGGCGTGGACACCGTGGTCGCCGGCGAAGATCGCCACGGCGGCCGGCTCCGGGATCGGGGGCGGGCAGACCCGGGACAGACCCGAGAGCTGCGCGGAGATGATCTCCAGCATGCCCAGGGCCCCGGCGGGCTTGGTCATGCGCTTCTGCCGTTCCCACGCCTCGCCGAGCGCCTTGGCGTCCAGCGGGCGGATGTTCGCGACGGTCTCCTGGAGGAGGTCGTGCGGCTCCTCGCCGGGCAGCGCGCGGCGGCCGTACGTCTCCTCGTGGACGACCCAGGCCAGCGGGCGGCGCTTGGACCAGCCCGCCTGCATCAGCTCGGGCTCCTCCGGGAACTCGTCGACGTAGCCCACGCAGAGGTACGCGACCACTTCGAGGTGCTCGGGGAGGCCGAGGGCGCGGACCATCTCGCGCTCGTCGAAGAAGCTGACCCAGCCGACGCCCAGGCCCTCGGCGCGGGCCGCCAGCCAGAGGTTCTCGACGGCGAGCGCCGAGGAGTACGGGGCCATCTGCGGCTGCGTGTAGCGGCCGAGCGTGTGGCGGCCGCCCCGGGTGGGGTCGGCGGTCACCACGATGTTCACCGGGGTGTCGAGGATGGCCTCGATCTTCAGTTCCTTGAACTGCTTCGCCCGGGCCTTCGGCAGCGACTTGGCGTAGGCCTCGCGCTGACGCTGGGCCAGCTCGTGCATCGTCTGCCGCGTCTCGGCCGAGCGGATGACGACGAAGTCCCAGGGCTGCGAGTGGCCCACGCTGGGCGCCGTGTGGGCCGCTTCCAGAACGCGGAGGAGCACCTCGTGCGGGATCGGGTCGCTGCGGAAGCCGTTGCGGATGTCGCGGCGCTCGCGCATCACGCGGAGCACTGCTTCGCGCTCGGCGTCGTCGTAGCCCGGGGCCGGGGCGTCCGGGCGCGCCTCCGCGTCGGTCTCCGAGAGTTCCTGAAGCTCCGTCTCGGCCTCCGGCTGCGCCTGGGTCTCCGCCTCGGCCTCCGGCTGCGGCTGGGTCTCCGCCTCGGCTTCCGGCTGCGGCTGGGTCTCCGCCTCGGCCTCCGGCTGCGCCTGGACCTCGGCCTCGGTGTTCGGCTGGACCTGCGGCTCCGCCTCGGGCTGTGCCGCCACCTGCTGCTCGGGAAGGTCCTCGGCCACTGCCGGGATCTCTTCGGCCACGGCCTCCGCCACAGCCTCCACCGGGGCCTCCGTCGGCTCTTCGGCCTGGGGCTGCGCGGGGGCTTCGGCCGGGGTCTCGGCGGGGATCTCCGCGGTCGCGGGCTCTTCCGGGGCCGCTGCCTCCGGTACGGCCTGCGCCACCGGCTCCACGACCTGCTCGGCCACGGTCTCCGCGGCGGCGGCAGGCGCGGTGGCCTTGCGGGTGGCGCGGCGGCGGGTGCGCGGCGCGGGGGCGGCCTCGGCCTCGACCGGGGCGGCCTCCACGGCGGGGGCCTCCACGGCCTCCGCGGTGGGGGTGTCGGCGGTCGCGCCCGTCACCGGCGGACCGGCGGGGCGGGAAGCGGCGCGGCGCCTGCGGCGCGGCGGCAGCTTGTCACCGGGGGCGTTGGTGTCTTCGTTGGACTCAAGCATGCGGGGTTCTCCCGTCACGCTCCCGGGCGCCGCGCCTGGTTCCGGTCCGGCGGCACGGTCGCGCCTGTGGCGCGGTGCCGCCGTCCGGGGCGCGGGCGCCGCACGGGAGCTGAAGTGTCTGGCTCGCCGGTTCCGTACGCCCTGTGCGGACGGCCTGGCGAAAGTCTCCTGGTCAGTGCGCTGCCCGACCCAGGTGGCTCCCGAGTACCAGGGCGGCGCTACGACGACCGCTCCCTACGCGGTACCGGCACCCGGCGCCGTCGCTGAGGCGGTCCCGGCGGCCGTGGGTGAAGCGGCCGTGACTGCCTCGCGGTCGGGCGCGAGCGGGTCGGTCACCGTGCCGGACTCCTCGTCGAAGAGCCCCTGCGCCAGCCTGGTCACCGCTGCGGGGACCGGCGGCGCCAGGTCGGCCACAGCTCGGAGACCGGACAGGACGTCGTCGGGTCGCACGGCAGGTGTCACGTGCCGAACAACCAGGCGCAGTATCGCACAGGCGCTGTCCAGCGGCCTATCACCCTGGGGATCGCCCTGGGGACGGGCGGCCGTCAGCTCGGTGACCGCGGAACGGGCGTCGAAGGTGCGGACTCCGTTCTTGGTCTTGCGCTGTACTTCCACCGTCTCGGCGGCGAGAAACGCCTCGACGGCCTTCTCGGCCTCCTCGACGGCGACGCCCTCCAGGCGCAGCTCCCACACGGAGGCGGTGAGCCGGTCGGCGAGACCCGAGGTCCGGGCCTCGACGGCGTCGGTGATGTCGAGGCCGGTGGGGAGGGACTCGTCGAGCAGGACCCGGAGGGTCTCCGGGTCGCGGGCCTCGGTGAGCGCGATCTCCAGGTACTCGGCCTCGGAGCCCGTGCCCGTCGGGGCGGCGTTGGCGTACGACACCTTGGGGTGCGGGGTGAAGCCCGCCGAGTACGCCATGGGCACCTCGGCACGGCGCAGCGCGCGCTCGAAGGCGCGCTGGAAGTCACGGTGGCTGGTGAACCGGAGGCGGCCGCGCTTGGTGTAGCGCAGTCGGATGCGCTGCACCGCCGGTGCGGGCGGCGGGCCTTCGGGCTGTCGCTTGCCCAGTGGTTCTTCTCCTCGGTGCGGGGCGGGCGCGGGTGGCGCTCCGCCCGGAAGCTCTTGGGTGTCCCGTGGGCTCCCGCCCGGATCACCCCCGCCCGTGGCGTGGAGATCTCGGGGGCGGGCGCCGCGCCGAGGACGTTCCTTGTACTACCCAGAGTACGCGCCCGGGCCACCTCGGGTTCCCCGGCGGGGCGCCGTGGAGGCGGGCGGGCGGATCAGCGGGGGCCGCCGAAGAGGGCGGTCCGCACCTCCCGGGCGGCGGCGCGGACGGCACGGCCGACGACGGCGGCGGGCTCCCACACCCAGGTGCGCAGCCAGTGGCCGACGGGGGTGAGGACCGCCCGGTACACCCAGGCGAGGGGACGGCCGACCGCGTTCCACAGGACCCAGCGGATCGCCCGGCCGATCGCCCGCGAGACCTGTCCGGCGATCCGCCAGGCCCAGGCGAGGGCCGCGCCGACGAAGCGGCAGACGGGGCCGAGCACGTACCGCCAGAGCCAGGTGAGCGGGGTGACGAGGAGGAGGTCGACGACCCACCAGAGGGCCTTGCCGACGGGGGCGAGCACCCACTTCCACAGCCATTGGAGGGGAATGACGACGAGCAGGTCGATCAGCCACCACAGGGCCCGGCCGACCGGGGCGAGGACCCACTTCCACAGCCATTGGAGGGGAATGACGACGAGGTGGTGGAGCAGCCACCCCAGGGCGTGGCCGACCGGGGCGAGGATCCAGCGCCAGAGCTGCCGGAAGCACCAGGCGAGCGCGTCCCAGACCAGCCGGACGGGCAGGACGACGACGAGGGCGATGGCGCGCGCCACGCCCGTGAGACAGCCCGGGTTTTCCGTGTTCATGCCCAGAACGACGTATCGGGGTGCCCGGCGGTTTTCCGCCGCGGCCGAAAGAGACCAAGGCGTTACGCGGCGGCTCCGCCCGGGACGGCCGTACGGTACGGACGGAGCGCCCCCGCTTCCGGGACCCGGCCCCGTAACCTAAGGTGCGTCACCTCCCCGGCCGTCGGGGGTCCCTTCCCAATCCGCAGACATCGAGGCTCGGCGTGAAAATATCCTTCCTCCTGGTAGACCGCTGTCACATCGGCGGCGTGGTCAGCGCGATCCACAACCTGGCCAAGGCGCTCGCGGACCACCACGAGGTCGAGCTGGTCTCCCTCCGCCGCAACCGCGACCAGGCGTTCTTCCCGCTCGACCCCCGGGTGAAGACCATCGCCCTCTCGGACTACCGGAAGCACTCCCACACCTACGACGGCGACGACCCGCAGCTCGAGCAGTTCCCGCACATCTACCCGAACGAGCCCACGGACAAGAAGCCGTGGATCGGTCGTCTGGCGGAGAAGCGGCTGATGGAGTACCTGGCCACGACCGACGCCGACGTCGTGGTCAGCAACAACCCCAAGATCACCATCATGCTGGCCTACGCGGAGGGCGACTTCCTCAAGGTCGCCATGGAGCACTCGCGGCCCGCCCAGTACGGCCCGCACATCCGGGACGCCCTCTTCCGGGACGCGTACCCGAAGATGGACGCGATCACCGCGCCCACGCCGGACGAGTGCCGGACCATCGCCGGGGTCGTCCCCGCCGTGAGCCACCTGCTCTCCCCGATGCCCAACTGCATCCCGGCCCACGAGGGCCAGATGTCCACCGGCGACAACAAGATCGTCGTCACCGCCGGCCTGCTCAAGCCGCACAAGGGCTTCGCCGACCTCATCGAGGCCTTCTCCACCGTGGCGCCGCGCCACCCGGACTGGAGCCTGCGGATCTACGGCTCCGGCCCCGAGCGCGCCAACCTGCGCAAGAAGATCAACGAGACGGACAGCAACAACCAGGTCTTCCTGATGGGCCCGGCCACCCCGGTCACCCCGGAGTTCGCCAAGGCGTCGATCTTCGTCCTGCCCTCCCGCCTGGAGGCCTTCGGCAACGTCACCGTCGAGGCGATGGCGGCCGGCCTGCCGGCGGTCGCCTACGACGCGCCGCACGGCCCGCGCAACATCATCACGCAGGGCGAGGACGGCTACGTCGTGCCGCTCGGCGACAAGAAGGCGCTCGCCGAGCACATCGAGAAGCTCATGGCCGACGAGGACCTGCGCCGGAAGATGGCGGCCGCCGCGGTGGCCAACGTGGTCCGCTTCCAGGAGGCCGAGACCGCCGCCCGCTTCGAGCAGCTCGTGGAGACCATGCGGGCCCGCCGGGCCACCCCCCGCACGGCCGCCGCCGTGGTCACCCCGCAGGGCGACGTCCGGGTGAGGGTCGAGGGGCTGCCCGCCGGCAGCGACGCCGAGCTGGTCTGCAAGGACGTCCGCAAGAAGGCCGACGAGGTCGTCCTCCCCTTCGTCGGCGGCGAGGCGCTGGTCCCCACGCTCGGCACGCTCGTCGAGGGCGACTGGGAGCTGCAGATCCGCGCCGCCGGCTTCGACCTGCCGCTGCGCTCGACCGGCTGCGACACCCTCCAGATCCTCTCCCTCGAACTGCCCCGCGCCGAGGGCCCCGCCCTCTCGCTGCTGCTGCCGCACGCCCACACGGACGGCACGCTGCGGGTGCAGAGCCGGGTGCGCGCCCAGCACGTGGAGGTCGCGGGCCTGAAGGCCGGCGCCACCTCGATCGACATCGACGCCGCGGCCTGGGGCGTCGAGCCCGGCACCGGCAGCGTGATCGAGGCCGTCCACCGCAAGGAGGCCGACAAGAACTTCAGCTTCCCGGTGAAGGCCGGCGCCGACGGACGCTTCACGGCCTCCCTGGACAACGCCGCCGCGGCCCGCCTCCACCAGCCCGGCACCGAGGACGTCTGGGACCTCTGGCTGCTGCCGGACCAGACCTCCGCCCGGATCCGCGTCTGCAAGCTGGCCACCGACGTGCTCGTCCCGATGGACGTCTTCACCTACCCGTACCCGGTGGTGAAGCAGTCCGGCGCCCCGGTCCAGGCCGCCGAGGCCAAGCCCAGGGCGAAGGGCGGCTGGCGGGGCCGGCTGTCCGCCGTACCCGCCGCCGTCGCCCCGGCCAAGCACGAGCTGCGCCCGTACTTCTCCAGCAACGGCCAGCTGTCGCTGAAGATCATCGACAAGAAGTAACCGGTACACCGCACACGGAGGAGCCCCGGTCCGCAGCTGCGGACCGGGGCTCCTCCGTGTGTCGCGGGCGCCTGCTACAGCGGCGCGCCGTCCTCCGCCGTCTTGAACATCAGGTCGGCCAGACGCGAGGCCGCGTGGCCGTCGTCCAGGTCGCAGAAGAGGTGGTGGAACCTGTCGTACTTCTCCTGGTACTCGCCCGCGACCTCGTCGACCTCGCGGATCGCCTTGATCAGCTCGTCGGACGTGCCGATGAGCGGACCCGGGGCGTCGTTCTCGAAGTCGAAGTAGAAGCCGCGCAGCTTGTCCCGGTAGTGCTCCAGGTCGTACGTGAAGAACAGCATCGGACGACGCAGGTGCGCGTAGTCGAACATGACCGAGGAGTAGTCCGTGATCATGATGTCGGCGGCCACGTACAGGTCCGCGATGTCCGGGTACTCGGAGACGTCGAAGACGAAGCCGTTCCCCGCACCCGGGATGCTGTCCACGATGTTGGAGTGACGGCGGATCAGGAAGACGTGGTCGTCGCCGAGACGGCGGCGGGCGTCCTCCAGGTCGACCCGGAGGTCGAACTTGAACTGGCCGCGCGCGTGCGACAGGTCGTCACGCCAGGTCGGCGCGTACAGCACGACCTTCTTGCCCTCGGGCAGCCCGAGACGCTCCCGGACCTCCTTGGCCCGCTCGTCGCGGTCCTCGGCGTACAGGTAGTCGTTGCGCGGGTAGCCGATCTCGGCGATCAGGCCGTCGTAGCCCATGGCGCGCTTCAGGATGGGCGTGCTGAAGCGGTTCGACGAGACCAGGATGTTCCAGTTCGCGGCTTCCTTGACCAGCCGCTCGTGGTAGTTCGGGTCGAACTTCGGCGCGTCGATGTCCAGGCCGATCTTCTTCAGCATCGTGCCGTGCCACGCCTGCACGATCACCTGGCCCGGGCGCCGCTTGATCCAGTGCGGCAGGTGGGCGTTGGTGACGATGTAGCGCGAGCGCGCCAGCGCCTCGTACCACTCGGTGCCCTGGAAGCGGACCGGGGCGACCGTGTCCGGCAGCTCGACCTGGCCGTCGCGGACCAGCCACAGGTGCTCGACGTCCGCGCCGCGGCGCAGCAGCTCCTCGTGGAGCGCGCGCGGGCTGTCCGAGTACTGCTTGCCGTTGTAGCTGATGTACAGGACCTGGTCGCGCAGCGGCAGCTCGCGGCCCTGCTCGTACACCTCCTGGCGCAGCTGGTACTGGCGGTTGTCGCCCCGCTCCAGCGGCGTGAGGTCGGTCATGCAGTTCAGCTGCGGGTGGTCCTGCCAGTGGACCTCCAGCTGGTACTCGCGGCCGTTGTGCGCCCCCTCCAGCGGGAACTGGGGCACGGCGAGCCGGTCCACGACCAGCGGCATGTCCGGGGCGTCGCCGGAGGACTCCAGGCGGAAGACCCAGCGGCCGGCCTTGAGCGGCAGCCCGCCGGTCGCGCCCGACATCGTGGAGGGACGGAAGGACGCCTCGAAGGTCCCGTCCGCGCCGACGGTCACCGGCACGGTCTTCTCGTCGAAGCGGTTCTTCGCGCTGACGACCAGGTGGTGGTCGGAGAGCGCCACGGGGGCGGTGCCCCGGATCGTGAAGGTCCCGTCCTCGACGGAGATGCCGACGATCTTGGCGCGCAGGGGGCGGCCGGAGAACTTCAGGTAGCCGTTGGTGCCGGAGAGGACCGCCACCTCGTTCAGCTCGGCGCCCTCGCCGAAGGAGGCGGGCAGGCCGACCTGGTGGTCGGCCACGCCGTCCTTGACGACGACGCGGACCTTCCGCGGGTTCTCCTTGCCCGGCTCCTCGATCTGGAGCTGCGTGCTCCAGTTGCGGCGCATCGCCTTCGCCGGGTCGGCGCCGCCGGTCTCCGTGGTGTCCAGGTGCTCCGGCAGCAGGGCTATGTCACGCAGCGGGACGCCGACCCGCAGCGAGGTCCGCCCACCGGCGGTCCCGGTGACCTCGGCCGGGTACTCGAGGATCTCGCCGCTGCTCTGGTTGACGACCCGCAGGGTGAAGGCGGTGCCCGCCTCGACCGACTCGCGGAACACGCCGTCGACGACGATCCCGTCGCCCTCGGACGCGAAGCCGGTGACCAGGAACGGCACCTTCTCGATGCGCAGCTTGAGCGCCGCACGACGGAGCTCCGGAACCATCCGGTAGTCCTCGTCGAGCCACTGGTACGGAGGGTAGGCCCGCCGGTCCGAACCGTACGAGTGCACGGAGCGGGAGCGCACGAGGCCGCCGGACAGCACGCGCATGCCCACGTGCCAGAGGCCCTCCTGCCACTGGCCGCCCTTGCGGAAGCGGGCCGGGTCGATGACGGTCTCCCAGCCGGCCCAGTCGAAGCTGTGGCCGCGTCCCGCGTAGCCGGAGGCCGTGGTGGCCTCGGCGCTGAAGATGTTGGCCAGCGGGATGAGGATGCGGCGCTGGGTGCCGTCCTTCTTCAGCTGCAGCAGCTTGACGACGCTGCGCTTGCTGTTCTGGTCGACCCGGTCGACCCAGGCGTTGCCGGCGAGGCGCAGCTTGCCGTCCTGCCACTCCAGCTCGGTCAGCGGGGAGCGGAGCTGCAGGTCCTGGTCCATGCGCAGGACCTTCTTGGGCAGCAGGGCCTCGTCCAGCGACGGGAACTTCGCGTACTTGCGGATGGCGCCGTCGAGCTCGACCGGCTCGCCGAGCCGCTCCGCCTCGATGAAGTCGAGCAGCTCGTTCAGGGCGTGCTTGCGGACGAGCAGCCACTTGACGCGCAGCGCGGTGGGCAGCGCCTTGACCGTCTTCAGGTCGACCTGGTCGAGGTACTTGTTGGCGACCCGCAGGAACTCGGCGCGGTACTCGTCGTCGCCGTCGGGCAGCACGTTGAGGAAGATCCGCAGGTCGCCGGTGAGCACGGTCCGGTCGTACTCGCGCTTCAGCTCGTCGGCGAGGGGCTCCTTGCGCTCGGCGAGGAACCGGCTGACGGACTCGACCGCGGAGGCGCGGTCCCGGGCGGCCTTGGGCTCGGTCCGGCGCTGGGTGATCGAGGGGCTCGCCTCGCCCTCGCGCAGACGCCAGTAGTACGTGGTCGAGCTGATGATGTCGACGGACTCGGCGAGGTACTGGGCCGGCACGATGACCGGGGTGTCCTCGTACAGCACGCCCTCGGGGAAGCGCAGGGAGTTCGCCTCCCAGAAGTCACGGCGGAAGACCTTGTTGCAGGCGATCCGGTCCGTCAGGAGCATCCGCTTCCTGGAGACGTGCGTCTTCTTGACCGCGCCCCGGGAGAGGAAGCGGTGCATCGGGGACTGCCAGACCTTGGTCGAGTTGATGTGCTCGACGTTGCCCGTGGCGAAGGAGGAGCCGGTCTCCTCCAGGGTCTCGATCATCAGCCGGTAGGCGTCCGGCGGGATCATGTCGTCACTGTCGACGAAGGCGAGGAACTCGGCCTCCGGCGCGAGGCTGTCCAGACCCGTGTTGCGGGCGGCACCCAGGCCTGCGTTCTCCTTGCGGATCAGCCGGAAGCGGGTGTCCTTGGCCGCGAACTCCGCCGCGATCGCGTTCGAGCCGTCCGTGGACCCGTCATCGATCATCAGCACTTCCAGGTCCTGGAAGGTCTGCACCGCGAGCGAGTTGAGGCAGGCCGGAAGATACTGCTCTACGTTGTAGATCGGGACTATGACGCTGAGCCGGGGTGCCATGAAGTTCTGCGTTCCTTTCCTTTTCAGACCCGCTCGACAAGCCGAGCGCCTGAGAGGGTGACGGGGCGTGCTTTCGGTTTTCCAGCGGACCGACAGAGGGCGCCTGAAGCCCTCCGAGGAAGACCCGCCTGACGGCCGCACGCCCACCGTCGAACTGCAGTACTTCTCCCGGTACCCGGTCCGCAGCTTAACCGTCGGCTCGTCCGCCCTGGCCGCGGAGCACGGAGATCTCGGCTACATGACTCTGCGGTGGCCCCCGGCCACCGCAGCTCTCCAGGATAGACGATCCTCGCCTCTGGCGTTCGATCGCCGTTGGGGCTCCTGTCATACTGCGTTCGAGCGGTTCGACTGAGGAGAAACACGGCATGCCGGCTGCAGCTAACCCCCGATTCAGCGTGATCATCCCTGTGTACGGGGTCGAGGGCTACATCCGCGAGTGCCTCGAATCGGTGACCTCACAGAGTTACCGGGACTTCGAGGTCATCGCGGTCGACGACTGCTCCGTCGACGGCAGCGGCGCCATCATCGACGAGTTCGCCGCCCGCGACCCGCGGGTCCGGGCCGTCCACCGCGCGCAGAACGGCGGCATCGGCGCCGCCCGCAACACCGGCGTCGAACACGCCCGCGGCGACTACCTGCTCTTCCTCGACGGCGACGACTCGATCCGCCCCGGCTCCCTCCAGGCCATGGCCGACCGGCTCGCCGAGTCCCGCGACCCCGAGATCCTGATCTTCGACCACGTCCGCACCCACTACGACGGCAAGGTCGAGACCAGCAAGACCGGCCCCATCCTGGCCGGCATCCGCGACCAGGTGGTCAACCCCGTCGACCACCTCGAACTGCTCCGGATCTTCGCCGTCGTCTGGAACCGCGTCTACCGCCGCGACTTCTTCACCGGCGAGGGCTACGCCTTCACCGACGGCCTCTACGAGGACGCGCTCATGGTCTACACGACCATGGCCGCCGCCCGGCGCGTCGCCGGCCTGGAGTACGTGGTCGTCGAGTACCGCCAGCGCCGCCAGGGCAGCTCGATGCGCAGCAGCTCCGCGCGCAAGCACTTCGTGATCTTCGAGCAGTACCAGCGGGTCTTCGACTACCTCGAGGGCCGCCCCGGCCTCGACGCGTACCGCAAGCTCGTCTTCGAGCGGATGGTCTCCCACTTCCTCTACACCTTCGCCCGCGGCTTCCGAATACCCCGCAGCCACCGCCGCGCCTACCTCAAGCAGGCCGGCCAGACCTACCGCCGCAACGAGCCCGCGGGCTTCACCCCGCCGCCCGGCATGGTCGGCCTCAAGTTCAAGGTCATGCGGACCGGCTCGTACACCGCCTGGGAAGCCCTCAAGACGGTCAACGGCACCCGCGAGACGGCCTTCGGCGCCCTCGGCAAGTCCAAGCGCTGGGGCGGCCGCAAGGCCCTGCGCGCCTACTACGCCGTACAGCGCCGCCTCCCCGTCGACGAGAACCTCGCCGTGTACTCGGCGTACTGGGGCCGCACCCCCAGCTGCAACCCCCTCGCCGTCCACGAGGCCGCCAAGAAGCTCGCGCCCGGCATCCGCGGCGTCTGGGTCGTGAACAAGGAACACGCCAAGGGCGTCCCCTCCGGCCTCACCCGGATCGCCCCCGCCACCTTCGGCTACTGGAAGGCCATGGCCCGGGCCAAGTACCTGGTCAACAACGTCAACTTCCCCGACTCCGTGATCAAGCGCCCCGGCCAGATCCACCTGCAGACCCACCACGGCACCCCGCTCAAGCGCATGGGCCTCGACCAGCAGCACTACCCGGCCGTCGCCCGCAGCATGGACTTCGACAAGCTCCTGGAGCGCGTCGACCGCTGGGACTGGAGCGTCTCCTCCAACCAGCACTCCACCGAGCAGTGGGAGCGGGTCTACCCTGCCGCCTTCCAGACCCTGAACACCGGCTACCCCCGCAACGACGTCTACTACCGCGCCACCGCCGCGGACGTACGCCGGATCCGCACCGAGCTCGGCATCGCGGCCGGCAAGAAGGCGCTCCTGTACGCCCCCACCGTGCGCGACCACCAGAAGGACGCCTTCGTCTCCCGCCTCGACCTCGCCCGCTTCGCCCGCGAGCTCGGCCCCGACTACGTCCTCCTGGTCCGCGCCCACTACTTCTACGGCGGCGACCCGGAGCTGAACGCCCTCTCCGAGCAGGGCGCCCTCGTCGACGTCTCCCGCCACCCCTCGGTGGAGGAGCTCTGCCTGGCGGCCGACGCGCTGATCACGGACTACTCCTCGATCATGTTCGACTACGCCAACCTCGACCGGCCGATCGTGACGTACGCCGACGACTGGGAGATGTACCGCACCTGCCGCGGTGTGACCTTCGACCTGCTCTCCGGCGAGCCCGGCGACACCCCCGGCGTCATCGCGACCACCGAGGACCAGCTGATCGAGGCCTTCCGCAGCGGCGCCTGGGAGGGCGAGCCGGCCGCCGCACTGCGCCAGGCCTTCCGCGAGCGCTTCTGCACCTGGGACGACGGCTTCGCGGCCGAGCGGGTCGTCCGCCGCGTCTTCCTCGCCGAGGACCGCCCCCGCCCGCCGGTCGTCCCCGTCCAGGAA
>NZ_MWIG01000654.1:0-3115 GCF_002156145.1 Streptomyces sp. NRRL B-24572
CGGGATCCCCGGGGCCGGCCGTTTCCGTTCGTCAGGCGCGGACCCAGAGGACGATGATGTCCTGGCGGTCGGCGCTGAAGGGCTCGCAGGAGTAGATCGGGCCCCAGATCTTGTAGCCGGCCTGCCCCGCGGCCTGGCAGTCGGCGTACGAGCCGTAGGAGCTGTTCGCGTAGTAGCCCGGCCCCGGGCCGGCCTGGGCGGCTCCGGCGGCGCCGAGCGCGAGCGCCCCGGCGGTGACGGCTGTGGCGAGTGCGGCTGCTGTGCGGCGGTACATGGCATTGCCTCCTGAAAACGCCGGGATGCCCCGGCGGAGTGAGTGACGATGCGATGTGGTGCGTTACGTCCGGCTGCGCAGCCGTGGACGAACGTACCGTCACGGACAGTGCCGCACAATAGGTCTAGGCCAATGCGTCAGGTCGCGCGGTGCCCCGTACGGGCCCGCGCCGGGGCTTCGCCCTGCTCCGTGCGGGCGCGCGCCTGGCTGGGCCTTCGTCCCGCGCCCGTGTGGGCCCGCGCCTGGCTGGGCGGTGCCCTTCGCCGCCCGCCGTGTGGGCAATCGTCCCGCAGGGCAAGGGGGACCCCCTTCGCCCCGGCGGAACGATTGCCCACAACGGGGCGGGCACCGCCCGCAACGGGGTCCTTCAGGTCACGCCTTGGTGTAGTGCGCCCAGAACTCGTCCCAGGACAGCACACCGTCGCCGTTGTCGTCGCGCTGCTTGATGATCGCCTCGGCGACCGTCACGGTGACGTTGAAGTCGCCCAGCTCCGCCATGACGTGCTTGTACTCCTCGGCGGTGATGAAGCCGTCGCCGTTCACGTCGAACTTGTTGAATGCCGTGCGTGCCGAGTCGATGTCCGCCACTGCGTCCGCCCCTTCTTGGTGCTTGTCTGACGGGGGTCAGATTAGCTGGCCGCGCGCTGAAGGATGATGGGGGCATGAGCGACGAGGTGGCACGGGTCCTGGCGGCGGCGGCACGCGGGCAGTTCCCGCCCCCGGACGGTTCGACGACGGTGGTGCCGCAGCCGGGCCCCCGGGACGCGGGGGTGCTCGCCTTCACCGCGCACTCGGTGGTCTTCACGGACGCCGACCCGGAGTGGGTACGGAACCAGCTGGCGGCCACATCGAGCGATCCGCTGGCGGCGAGCATGAACCCTGGCTTCCTGCTCGCGCTGATGGCCCGCACCGGCCGGCACATGAACACGATCGACCTGCTCACGGTGGCGGACGCGCTGCCGGGCCCTCCCCCGCTGGAGCTCCGCGAGATCGACGACCCGGCGCACCCCCGGGTGGCGCGGGCGCTGAAGTTCCGCGACGACGTCCGGGTGTGGGCGGCCGACGGCGGTGTCCTGATCCTGGGCCGGGGCGTCGCGGGCCGCTGGGAGGCCGCGATCGAGGTGGACGAGGAGGTGCGCCACCGGGGCCTGGGGCGGGCCCTGGCGACGGCGGCCCGCCACCTCGTCCCGGGCGAGGTGGTGTGGGCCCAGCAGTCCCCCGGCAACGCCCGCAGCGTCCGCGTCTTCCAGGCGGCGGGCTACCGCCCGGTGGCCTCGGAGGCGCTCCTGATCGCCGGCTGAGCCGCTAGCGGAAGATGCCGGTGTGGCCGAGGGAGTAGCGGCCCGGCTGCGGGTAGACCGCGAGTCCGTGCGGGCCGCTGCCGACGGGGATGCGGGCGAGCTGCTTGCCGGTCGTGGTGTCGATCGCGTACACCTCGGCGTCGTACCGTCCCGAGAGCCACAGGACCTTGCCGTCGGCGGAGACGCCGCCCATGTCGGGGGAGCCGCCGTCCGGGAGCTTCCACTTCTTGGTGAGCTTGTTCTGCTGGAAGTCGAAGACGGAGACGGTGCCCTCGCCGCGGTTGGAGACGTACATCTCGCGGGAGTCCCGGCTGACGTAGAGGCCGTGGCAGCCCTTGCCGGTGGGGAGCAGGGTGGGGGTGGTGAACTTCTCGCCGTCCAGGACCCACATGCCGTGGGCCATCATGTCGGCGATGTAGAAGGTCTTGCCGTCCGGGGAGATCTTCACGTCCTGCGGCATGGCGCCGTCGAAGGGCAGTTTCTGCTGGCCGATCACCTCCATCTTCTCGGTGTCGACCTTGAGGAGTTCGCCTGAGAACTCGCAGGAGACGACGAAGTAGCGTCCGTCGGCGGAGAAGTCGGCGTGGTTGACGCCGTAGCAGCTGACCGGGACGGTCTTCTTCCGTTCCATGGTGTGGGGGTCGCGGAAGACGAGTTCGCGGTCGAGCGAGGCCATGACGACGGCGTACTTGCCGTTGGGCGTGAAGTAGAGGTTGTACGGGTCGTGGACCTCGACGGGCTTGCCCGCGACGCCGGTGGCGGGGTCGATGGGGGTGAGGGTGTGGCCCCGGTCGTTGTTGACCCAGAGGGTCTTCATGTCCCAGGAGGGCACGACGTGCTGGGGCTGGATGCCGACCGGGATGGTCTCGACGACCTGGTAGGTGGCGGGGTCGATGACGGAGACGGTGTTGGAGTTGGTGTTGGGCACGTAGACCCGGGAGGGGAAGTTCTTCACCACCGGGGAGAGCCGGTTCGGCCGGTCGGCGGCGTAGACGTCGTGCGGGTCGAGCAGGGGCGGCATCCCGGGGAGCCCGGCGGGTGCGGCGGCCGGCTTGGGTACGGCGGGGGCGTCGGCCTTCTTCACGGGGGCCGCGCCCTCGGAGTGGTTCGCGCTGCCGCAGCCGGCGAGACCGGCGAGGAGGGCGGCGGCGAGGAGGATCCTGGATCTCTTCGTGAGGTGTGCCATCAGCTCAGCAGCTCCGTGGTGGTGACCGCGCTCAGGCCGCGGCGGTCGAGATCGGCGAGGAGGAGGGGCAGCGCGGCGGCGGTGTCCGGGTAGCCGAAGTGCAGGCTGACGACGGATCCGGCGCGGACGGGCCCCGTGACGTTGCGGACGACGGCCGCCGCGCCGGGCGAGGTGAAGTCGAGGGAGTCGACGTCGTACGAGAGGGCGTGCGGGTATCCGGCGCGCCGGGCGGCGCGCAGGACGTGGGGGGCGGCGTTCCGGGTGCGGGAGGGCCTGAACCAGGTGCCGACGGAGCCGGTGAGCCGGCGCAGCCGGGCGGCGCAGGCCTCGATCTCGGCGAGGGCCTCGGCCTCG
>NZ_MWIG01000655.1:0-2993 GCF_002156145.1 Streptomyces sp. NRRL B-24572
ACCTCGGACCCGGGCACACCCCCGCCGTCGACGGAGGACCCGAGCCCGACGTCCTGAGGGCTTCTGAAGGCTTCAGGCAGGATCAGCGAGATCAGGCGGGATCAGCGGGATGCGGAGCCACCAGCGGCAGCTGCGAGGCCAGCCGCGCCTCGCACAGCCCGGCCAGCACCCCGTACGCCTCCTCGCCCATCATCTCGACGAGCTCCGGCCGGTACGAGACGTAGACCGGCTCGGCACCGACGTGCGCCGACGACGCCGTCGTGCAGTACCAGTGCAGGTCGTGCCCGCCCGGCCCCCAGCCGCGCCGGTCGTACTCGCCGATAGACACCTGCAGCACCTTGCTGTCGTCGGGGCGGTCGATCCAGTCGTACGTCCGCCGCACCGGCAGCTGCCAGCACACGTCCGGCTTCGTCTCGAGCGGCTCCCGGCCCTCCTTCATCGCCAGGATGTGCAGCGAGCAGCCCGCGCCGCCCGCGAACCCGGGCCGGTTCTGGAAGATGCAGGACCCCTCCCAGCGGCGGGTCTGCCGGTCGCCGTCCTCGTCGAGCTGCACCCAGCCCGAGTCCGTACCGACGTCGTGGAACTGCCACAGCTCCGGGGTGAGCCGGGCCACGTGATCGGCGACCCGCTTCTCGTCGTCCTCGTCGGAGAAGTGCGCGCCCAGCGTGCAGCAGCCGTCGTCGGCGCGCCCCTCCTGGATGCCCTGGCAGCCGTTGCCGAAGATGCAGGTCCAGCGGGAGGTCAGCCAGGTCAGGTCACAGCGGAAGACCTGCTCCTCGTCGGTGGGATCGGGAAACTCGACCCACGCGCGCGCGAAGTCCAGGCCCTTCTCGTCGGGCTCCTCGGCCTTGCCCCGCTTCCGCTTCCCGACCTTGACCGCCTTCACGGCCTTCGCCGCGTGCGCGGTCCTGGCGTCCTTCACGCGTGCGCCTTCGCTCTCTTTGCCCGGCTTCGCCTTTTTCGTCTTTGGCACAACACCAAGCGTATGCGGGCCGGAGCAGTAGCGTTCCGCCCATGAGACTCGGAGTCCTCGACGTCGGTTCGAACACAGTGCACCTCCTCGTGGTGGACGCCCACCCCGGCGCCCGGCCGCTGCCCGCCCACTCGCACAAGGCGGAGCTGCGGCTCGCCGAGCTGCTCGACGAGCGGGGCGCCATCGCGCCCGGCGGCGTCGAGCGGCTCATCGCGACCGTGCGGGACGCGCTCCTGGCCGCCGAGGACAAGGGCTGCGAGGAGGTCCTGCCCTTCGCGACCTCCGCGGTCCGCGAGGCCAGCAACGCCGACGCGGTCCTCGCGCGCGTGAAGGACGAGACCGGGGTCGACCTCCAGGTCCTCACCGGCGAGGAGGAGGCCCGCCTCACCTTCCTCGCCGCCCGCCGCTGGTTCGGCTGGTCCGCGGGCAAGCTGCTGCTCCTCGACATCGGCGGCGGCTCCCTCGAAGTCGCGTACGGCATCGACGAGGACCCGGACACGGCGGTCTCCCTGCCCCTCGGCGCCGGCCGCCTCACGGCGGGCTGGCTGCCCGGCGACCCGGCCGACACCGCCGACGTCAAGGCGCTGCGCCGCCATGTGCGCGCGCAGATCGCCCGTACGGTCGGCGAGTTCAGCCGCTTCGGCCGCCCCGACCACGTGGTGGCCACCTCCAAGACCTTCAAGCAGCTCGCCAGGATCGCGGGCGCGCCGGGCTCGGGGGAGGGCCTCTATGTCCAGCGGATCCTGACCCGCAAGTCCCTGGAGGAGTGGGTCCCGCGCCTCGCCGCGATGACCGTCCCCGAGCGCGCCGCCCTCCCCGGCGTCTCGGAGGGCCGTGCCGGACAGCTCCTCGCGGGCGCGCTCGTCGCGGAGGGCGCGATGGACCTGCTCGGCGTCGAGGTGCTGGAGATCTGCCCCTGGGCCCTGCGCGAGGGCGTCATCCTGCGCCGCCTGGACCACCTGCCGGAGCACTGACGGACCGCGCCGCCCGGACCGCCTGCCGGAGTACCCACCGGCGTACCCACCGGCGTGCAGGAGAGCGCGTGGCGTACGGGCCGGGCGTGACCGGAACCACCCTCCGGCCCCCCGGCCCGCCCCGTACGCTGTTCCCCGTGGCAGAACCAGTGGTGCGCATCCCGGATGCGAAGGTCGCCCTGTCGACGGCCTCGGTCTATCCGGAGTCGACGGCGACGGCCTTCGAGGTCGCCGCGCGCCTCGGGTACGACGGCGTCGAGGTCATGGTGTGGACCGACCCGGTCAGCCAGGACATCGAGGCGCTGCGCAGGCTCTCCGACTACCACCAGGTCCCGATCCTGGCCGTGCACGCCCCCTGCCTCCTCATCACCCAGCGCGTCTGGTCCACCGACCCGTGGGTCAAGCTCCAGCGCGCGCAGGCGGCGGCCGAGAAGCTCGGTGCGTCGACGGTCGTCGTGCACCCGCCGTTCCGCTGGCAGCGCCAGTACGCCAAGGACTTCGTGACCGGCATCTGGCGGATGGCGGACGAGACGGACGTCCGCTTCGCCGTCGAGAACATGTACCCGTGGCGGTACAAGGACCGCGAGATGCTCGCGTACGCCCCCGAGTGGGACGTCACCAAGGACGACTACCGGCACTTCACCGTCGACCTCTCGCACACCGCGACCGCCCGCACCGACGCCCTCGCGATGATCGACCGCATGGGCGACCGCCTCGGCCACGTCCACCTCGCCGACGGCAAGGGCTCCGCCAAGGACGAGCACCTCGTCCCGGGGCGCGGCACGCAGCCCTGCGCCGAGCTCCTGGAGCGGCTCGCGCTCACCGGTTTCGACGGGCACGTCGTCATCGAGGTCAACACCCGCCGCGCGATGTCAGCCGCCGAACGCGAGGCCGATCTCGCGGAGGCCCTCGCCTTCACCCGGCTGCACCTGGCTTCACCCGCCGCCCGCCCGGCCGAACGGGCCCCGCGCCCATGACGGACCCGACTCCGCGCCCGAGGGAAGAGGCCCCCGCCCCATGACCGACCCGGCCCCGCGCCCGCGCGG
>NZ_MWIG01000656.1:0-1713 GCF_002156145.1 Streptomyces sp. NRRL B-24572
CCGCGAGGGGGCTGTGGTCCGTGGCGGCGGTGGGCTGGACCTGTGGCAACGAGGAGCGGAACGTTCCGGTCACTCTCGGCGACGTCCGTTTGGCCCCCGTACGGACGCCTGTAGGGCACATCCGGCATTGCCAGATCCCGAACCCCTCGTGCATGCTCCCTGGAACGCCGCGCGCGAGCGGCGGGCACGCCGGGTGTGGCACGGCGGGCTCTGGGCAGGAGAGGAGTGTCGCCGTACCCTTGGGGGTATGGGCTTGGGAAGATGATTCCCGGACACAGCTCCGCCGCCACCCGTCGTTCGTCCCCTCCTTTCCCCGTCCCTTCCCACGAGGACCTTCTTCGCCGAGACACCGATGGCCGGTCACGAATTCCCCGAACCCGCGGACCGCAAGCGCGTCGCCGATTCCACGGTCGACCCCCTCGCGGTAGAACAGCCACGTCATGCCTGCGACCCGGCCTTCCGGCACGGGGTGGTCGTCGGCTTCGACGGTTCCATGTCCAGTGAGCGCGCCCTCGCGTACGCCATCGGCATGGCCCGCCGCTCCGGATCGGGCCTGATCATCGTGCACGTGGCCAACCGGCTGCCCACCACGGTGTGGGCCGGCTGCGAGCCCCCGGTCTTCGTCGACGTGCCCGACCACCGCACCGAGGTCCTCGGTCTGGAGCTGGCCTGCGCCGACCACCTCTCCGAGGTGCCGTGGATCCTGGTCGAGCGCGGCGGGGACATCTGCCACGAGCTGGAGGAGGTCGGCCGGGAGTACTCGGCCGACGCGATCGTGGTCGGCTCCACGCACGGGATCGTCGGCCGGATCTTCGGCTCGGTCGCCGGCCGCCTCGCGCGCCGCGCCCAGCGGCCGGTCATCGTCATCCCGTAACCCCGCGGCCCCCACGGCCCGTCAGGTCACTCCCTCAACTGCCGTCATCCGGCCATAAATTCGGCCTTCCTCAGGTGAATTGTGCGCTTGTGAAGGGTACATAAAGGTCACCGGAACACAGCAGCTCACGCAGGACAACTGCACACCTGAAGGGAGCCCGCCGTGAACAACGAAGTCGCCGCGGGAAACACCACCTCCACGCTCGGCCACCTGGCACTCGGACTGACCCTGCTGGCCTTCGGCCTGGGCGGAACCGGTGTCATCGACAACGTCGCGGCAGCGGATGCCGCGGGTCTCGCCACCTGGGTCGGCGGCGTGACGCTCTTCCTCGTCGGACTGCTCGCGCTGCGCGCGGGCGACAAGGGCGAAGGCACGGCGTACGCGGCGCTCGGCGCCTTCTGGTTCACCTGGGGCAGCGGCGCCGGCGGGCACGCCTCGGCCGACGCCGTGGGGCTCTTCCTGCTCCTGTGGGCGCTCCTCGCGCTCACGCTGACCGTGGCCTCCTCGGGCAGCGGGCTCTTCGGACAGGGCGTGTACGGGCTGCTGTTCGTCGCGCTGCTGCTGGGCGGCATCGGCGCCATGGCCGACAACGCCGGCCTCGGCAAGGCGGGCGGCTGGGTGGCCGCCGTCGCGGGTCTGGTCGCCTGGTACGGCGCCACGGCCGCGGTCGCCGGCTGGCCGACGGCCCTGCGCCGCGCGTCGGGCGCCCCGGCCGCGGGCTGAGCTCCACCCGTACGACAGGAAACGCAGCGGTCCCCGTGCACGGGAGGTGTGTGCACGGGGACCGCTGTGGTGTCCGGCCGAGGCTCCGGGGGACAGGCCCGGAGCCTCGGCCGGAC
>NZ_MWIG01000657.1:0-2292 GCF_002156145.1 Streptomyces sp. NRRL B-24572
GGCCGCCGCCTCCGCCCCCGCCTTGATGCCCTCCCGGGTGCTCAGGTCGGCGCTCACCCACGCCGCCCGGCAGCCCTCGGCCGTCAACTCCTCGACCGTCGCGACCAGCTCGGACTCCTTGCGCGCCAGGACCACCACGCTCGCCCCCGCCCGGGCCAGCGCCCCCGCGATGGCCTTGCCGATGCCGGAACTGCCGCCGGTGACCAGGGCCGTGCGCCCGTCCAGCGAGAACAGCTCGGAGAGGTAGCCGGTGGAAGCGGTGTTCATGGTGTCGCTCCTCGTGTCGATGGCGGGCAGGTACACGCATCCTGGCACAGGGCCCGATCGGCCTTTCGGGTCCCGCCGCGATGTGCGACGTACGTCGGCGCGGGCAGGAATCGGCGGCCGGCCGAGGGGAGTTCAGGCGTAGGCGTCCTCGACCGCGACTCGTCGCACCGTACGCAGCGTCGACCGGAGGGTGTCCAGATCGGTCGAGCCCAGCGCGAGGCGGATCGCCTGCGGCGTGTGCGTCGAGGTGGTGAACGGCTCCGCCGTGGTCACCGAGATGTGCCGGCGCGCGAGGGCGGCGGTCAGGCGATCGGCGCGTGCGTCGTCGGGCAGCGGCAGCCAGGTGAAGTAGGACGAGGGGTGGCCGACGAGCGGTAGGCCTGCCAGTTCTTGTCCGGCGAGCGCCTGGCGGGCCCTGGCGTCGTCGCGTTTCTGCGCTTCCAGGTGGTCCACCGTGCCGTCGTCGAGCCAGCGGCAGACGATCGCGGTGGTGAGGGCGGGGGTGTTCCAGGTGGTTGCCCGGATCGCGCGTTCGAGCGAGGGCACCGCGGAAGGCGGGGCGACGACGAAGCCGACCCGCAGACCGGTGGCGACGCTCTTGGACAGTCCCGAGACGTAGACGGTGATGTCCGGTGCGGTTGCGACCAGAGGCGGGGGAGGGTCCTCGGCCAGGTAGGCGTAGGAGGCGTCTTCGATGATGAGCGGACCGTGCTGTCGGGCGATCTCGATCAGGCGGGTGCGGTCGGCCGGCGACATGACCCAGCCCAGAGGGTTGTGCAACGTGGGCATGGTGTAGATCGCGCGCACGGGGCGGGTCGCGCACAGCTTCTCCAGGGCGTCGAGATCCGGTCCGCCGGTGGTGATGGGGATGGGCTCCAGGTCGAGACGCAAGGCATGCGCGAGCACCTTGAAACCGGGATAGGTGAGTGCGTCGACCGCGACGACGTCGCCGGCGCCCAGCGTGGCCATGACGGTGATGGCCAGGCCGTGCTGCGCGCCGTTGGCGATGAGGATCCGATCCGCGCCCGTGGTGATTCCCCGGCGCCTCAGGTGTCGTGCGATCGAGGCCCTGTCCTGGGACCGGCCCGAGTGGGGCTGGTAGCGCAGCAGCGAGTCGAGATCACCGGAGGTGGCCACCTCGCGCAGGGCCTGCCGCAGGAGATCGGACTGGCCGGGCAGCGACGGATAGTTGAAGTTGAGGTCGACCGCACCCGTGGCGACGACCTGCTGATCGATGCCGTGACCGGCGGGAACCGCGATGTCACGCACGAACGTGCCGCGGCCCTGTTCCCGGCTCACCAGGCCCATCGCCTCCAGCTCGGCGTACACCCGGGTCGCGGTCACCACGGCGATGCCCTCGCGGGCGGCGAGCCCGCGGTGGGTCGGCAGCCGGGTGCCCGAGGCGAGCCGCCCCGCCCGGATGTCGGCCGCGAGGGCGTCGACCAGTTCCTTGTACCGCGGGGCTGCCATGCGCCGAATTGTATCCATGACAATTCTTTGGCTGTCCTGTTCGCGGGCCCTTACCGTCGAGCCCCACGCATCCCGGATCCGGAAGGGCAGCCGCCGTGCACATCGCCATCCTCACGTTCGAGGGCTACAACGAGCTCGACTCCCTGATCGCGCTCGGCGTGCTCAACCGCATCAAGACCGACGGCTGGCGCGTCACCATCGCCACCCCCAGCCCCAAGGTGACGTCGATGAACGGGGTGGTCATCGAGCAGATGTCCACCCTTGAGGAGGCGTGCGCCGCCGACGCCGTCATCGTCGGCAGCGGCATCGCCACCCGCGAGGTCGTCGAAGACCCGGCGATCATGAACATCCTGCGGGGCCTGGACCCCTCGCGCCAGCTCATCGCGGCGCAGTGCTCCGGCGCGCTCGTGCTGGCCAAGCTCGGCCTGCTCACCGACGTCCCCGCCTGCACCGACCTGACCACCAAGCCGTGGGTCGTCGCCGCCGGCGTCGAGGTCCTCAACCAGCCCTTCTACGCCAAGGAGAACATCGCCACCGCCGGCGGCGACGACCCAC
>NZ_MWIG01000658.1:0-5335 GCF_002156145.1 Streptomyces sp. NRRL B-24572
CGCGCGGCTGCCGACGGAGTTCGGCGACAGCGGCGGAGCGGTCGGCCTCCGGGGAGGACGGGCGCCGGATGATCTCCTTCAGCTCGGCGCGCCGGGCCGCGTATCGCTCGACGGTCCGCTTGCGCTTCTCGTTCTGGGCGATCTTGCTCTTCTTCGCCATCAGACCTTCCCTCCTCGGGCCCGGATGCGAGCCACGGCCGCTTCGATGCCGATCGCGTCGACGGTCTTGATCGCCTTCGCGCTCAGCGTGAGGCGGACGTGCCGGCCTTCGCTCGGCAGCCAGTACCTCTTGCGCTGGATGTTCGGGTCGAAGCGGCGCGAGGTGCGCCGGTGCGAGTGGGAGATGTTGTTGCCGAATCCCGGCTTGGCGCCGGTCAGTTGGCAGTTGGCGGACAAAGGGGCCACCGGCCTCTCTCGGAACGCGGGTCCGTATCGAAAATGAAAACCGTTGCCATATAGTAGCGTCATGGCACGCAACGAAATCCGCCCGGTCATCAAGCTCCGCTCCACCGCGGGCACCGGCTACACCTACGTCACCCGCAAGAACCGCAGGAACGATCCCGACCGGCTCGTGATGCGCAAGTACGACCCGATCGCCCGACGCCACGTCGACTTCCGCGAAGAGCGCTGACCCTCCCCTCGACCAAGGACACCGCCGTGAAGCCAGGAATCCATCCGCCCTACGGCCCCGTCGTCTTCCGCGACAAGGCCGCCGACTACGCCTTCCTCACCTGCTCCACCCTCACCAGTGACAAGACCGTCGAGGGGGAGGACGGCAACAGCTACCCCGTCGTCGACGTCGAGATCTCCTCCGCGAGCCACCCCTTCTACACCGGCACCGCACGCGTTCTCGACACCGCCGGCCGCGTCGAACGCTTCGAACGCCGCTACGCCCGCTTCGAGGCCCCGTGATGCGGGACGACTTCACGATGCCGGTCGTGATCGTCGCCGGAATCCACAGCGATGCCCGCAAGGAGGTGGTGGAAGGGCTGCTGCAGACCGTTCCCGGCAGTGTCGCCCTGCACCACGACCTGGCCACCGCAGCCGAGGGCACCGTGGTCCGTCGCGTACGCGACGCCTCGGGCGAGCTCTCGTCCGGCCACGCCCCACTCGTCAACGACTGCGCCTGCTGCGCACTGCGCGAGGACCTGGTCCCGGAGCTGGAACGCCTCGCCGCGAGCCGTCTGACCCGTCTGGCCGTCGTCGAGCTGTGGGAGTCGGTCGAGCCGAAGGCGATGGCCGAGGTCATCGCCATGCACGGCGGTTCCGGCCTCGCCCTCACCAACGTCATCACCGCGGTGGATCCCGCACTGGTGCTCCCCTGCCTCGCCAATGGCGACGACCTTGCCGAGGCGGGGCTCGCAGCGGCCGCCACCGACCGGCGCACCGTCGGCGACACCTGGGCGAGACAGCTGGAGTACGCGCCGGTCCTCGCTCTCGTCGACAACGAACACGCCGACGAGGAGGACCACGCACTCCTGAACCAGCTCCACCCGACCGCCCATCGGACGCGCGCCGGATCCCAGGAGCTCGCCGGGCTGGCCTTCGCCGGCTTCGACGTGGAAGCGGCCGCGGCCGCCCAGCATCCTGCCTGCGCCCTGCTCCCCCAGGAGGCGGACGAAGCAGGCGTCACCACCCTCGTCTGGCACCGCCGCCGCCCCTTCCACCCGGAACGCCTCTACCGGGCGCTGGAAGACCTGTGCTGCGCCGCCGCCCGCAGCCGCGGCAGGTTCTGGCTCGCCGATCGCCCGGACACCCTGCTGGCCTGGGACGCCGCGGGTGGTGCCTTGTGCGTGGAGAGCGCCGGCCCCTGGTTGGCGTCCCTTCCGGATGCCGCCTGGGAGATGGAACCGCCCATGCGCCGGGCGGCAGCCTCACTCGACTGGCACCCCGAGCACGGCGACTGCTGCCAGCACCTCGTCTTCACCTCCCCCGGCCTCGACCGCGACGGCCTGGTGGCTCGGCTCGAGTCCTGCCTGCTGACCGACGCCGAATTCGCAGCCGGCCGCGAGGCGTGGAAGGACCTTCCGGCCGCATTCGACGGCCTCCTCGACCCCGTCTCCTGACCCCCGCCCCCACGAACGGACGAAAACGCCATGACACGCCGCCAGAACCCCCATAAGCCGCTGAAGTCCCGCCCCAATCCCCTCGACGCGGCAGGGATCACCTTCATCGACTACAAGGACACCGACCTGCTCCGAAAGTTCCTCTCCGACCGTGGCAAGATCCGCAGTCGGCGCGTCACCAGGGTGACGGCCCAACAGCAGCGAGAGCTCGCGGCGGCCATCAAGAACGCCCGCGAGATGGCACTCCTGCCGTACAGCAGCCGGTAGACGCAGAGGTCCGCGTCGGCGCCGCTCCCCCGAGCAGGCCGAGTGCGCCAGGTCCGCCGGGCCGTCCGGCCGTGTCGTTGCGCGCCGACGTGGTCGCGGGCCACTCCGCGCGGAATCGCGTAGCCGGCGGATTCGTCGGCCGGGTCGATGCCGACCAGTCGGTGGTCGGGCGGGTCGGTGAGCAGGAGGCGGCCGTAGTTCCGCGGAACGGCGGAGGTCAGCGGGAAGCCACGGGCGACCAGCTCCTTCACCGTCCGTTCCACCGCGTCGGGGTCGCCGGGCCCGGCGTCGGTGCCCCGGAGGGACGCTTCGGTCTCGCGGACGAGGTCGGCCATCGCCACCGGCCGGAGCGCCGGCTCCCGGCCTGTCCTTCCGCCCGAGCGCCGCCGGGCAGGCCGGCGTCTCCCTGTCCGCGCTGGAGGGGGGGGCGTCCGCGACACGCTGAGCCGTAGCACCGCGGTTCTCCTGGGCTCCCAGGACGGCGGCGGCCCGCAGGCGTGATCCTGCGGGCCTGCCCGGTCCGGCCGGTCGGCCGGCATCGCTCAGCGGGCGGCCAGCACCAGTGCCAGACCGATGAGCGCCGGAACGGTCTGCACGAAGAGGATCTTCCGGCTGGCCGTGGCGGCGCCGTACGCACCGGCCACCGCCACGCACACCAGGAAGAACACCTTCGCCTGGAAGCCCACCGGGTCGGACGCCACCACGCCCCACACCAGCCCGGCGGCGAGAAAGCCGTTGTACAGCCCTTGATTGGCCGCGAGCGCCTTCGTCTCGGCGGCGAACCCGGCGCTGGTCCCGAACGCGGCCCGGGCTCGCGGACCGGTCCACAGGAACATCTCCAGGACCAGGATGTACACGTGGAGAGCGGCGATGAGCAGCACCACGACGTTTGCGAAGATCGACATGGACGCCAGACTCCCACACGACACCCCGTACCAGACCGATCAGCCCTGCTGCGGTGGTCACGCCCCGACCGGCCCGGCCTGTCCGTAGGGCGGGCCGGGTGCTGATCGCCGGCGGCGGGGACGTCGTCGGCGTTCACCCGACCGCCGGCTGTGCCGCCGACCGCATCGCCGGCTGGTGAGCGGGACGGGGCCGTGGCGGGCCCGGTTGTCCGCCGAGCCCGCCCCGTCGGCCCCTCCCCGAGCCGGACCGGTGTCACATCGTCAGCGCTGCAGCGTCAGCAGACCCGGCCGGTAGGGCCACAGGCCGTAGTCGCCACCGGAGTTGGGATCGCGTCCCTGGTAGAGGAAGCGCAGGTTGCAGGGATCGACGGTGAAGGTCTGGTCGGCACCGGTGCGGATCAGTTCGCCGTGGCTGATGTCGTTGGTCCAGGTGGCGCCGCTGTTGGCCTTGCCGGCGAAGGGGTTGCTCTCGGTCGCGGCCTGGGGCGTCCAGGAACCGTTCAGGCTGGTGGCTGTGAACGAGCGGAAGTACCGCCCCTGAGCACCGTCCGCCTCGACGATCATGAGGTACTGGTTCTGGCCCTGGACCTTGTAGACCTGCGGCGCCTCGAACAGGTTCTTCACCGTGTCGCTCATGACCGTCGTGTACGACGAGCCGAAACTGCCCGGGAAGTTCCCGATCGGCATGCTGGCCCGGTAGATCTTGCCGTTGTCACCGGCGAAGAACAGGTACATGTTCGTCCCGTCGCCGATGAGCGTCTGGTCGATGGGGCCCGTTCCGGAGTCCGCGATGCTTCCGGAGAAGAGCTCCTGCTCCGCCGACCAGCCGTTCGGGTTGGTGGGGTCGGTCGACGTCCGGTAGGAGAAGGCGGTCCTGCCCCACTGGTAGGTGAGCACCCAGATGTTCTTCGGCGCGAAGTAGAAGAGCGTGGGCGCGACGGCGGAACTCGACATCGTGTTCTGGCCGGCCGAGGCCATCTCCGACCAGTCGGTGAACGGGGTGAAGTTCATCGACCCCCAGCCGGCTCCCGTTCCGGCGGCGCCGTGCGTCGTCGCGTAGACGAGCTGCTTGCCGTTGTAGGGGGCGACGGTGAAGTCCTTCAGCGAGGCCCATCCCGCCTTGGGCTGCGCCAGTGCGCCCGTCGACGACCAGCGGTACGTCGAGGGAAGGGCGCAGGTGCCGGGGGTGCCACCGGCGACCTTGACGAGCTGCCACTGCTGGTTGGCGCCGCCCCAGTCGTCGTACTGGACGACGTTCGCACCGTCGGCGGCGGAGGCGCCCTGCACTTCGAGGGCCTTGTTGCTGTGGCGGGCGATGAACCTCACGTAGCCGTCCGCGCTGTCGGCCATCCGCCACTGCTGGTTGGTGCCGTTCAGGTCGGTCCACTGGACGACCGGGGCGCCGTTGGCGGTGGAACTGTTCTGGACGTCCAGGACCTTGCCGGAGTGACGGGACTTGATGCGGTAGTAGCCGTCGCCGGAGGCGACGAACTGCCACTGCTGCTGGTTCTGGTCGTTCCTGGTCCACTGGGTGATGCGGGCGCCGTCACCCGTCGCCAGGTTGTAGACGTCCAGGGCCTTGCCGCTGTTGCGGTTGACCAGCACGTACCAGGCGTTGGTGTCGACGGTCGCCGCTGCGGCGGGCGGGGCGCTGAGGAGAGTGGCCCCGAGCAGCAATGAGGACAGGACCGCGAGGACGAGACTCAGAACCAGGGGTGGGCGGCGAAATCTCATCAGGAGAGCTCCTTCGGGGGACGGAGGTGAGGTGCCCCCGACGGACCGCTCGGCGGACGCGTCGGGGGGACGGGAACGGGATAGGGGTGGAGGAGGCCGCACATGCCGAAGACCGGGTCCTCCGGGCGCTCCAGTCGCGACACTTCTCCGTGGTCGAGGTGGGAGAGGTCCCCGCTCTTCAGCGCGTCCAGTTGGCAGCCGGTCGTGAGGGTCGCCGCCAGCGGGCCGTCACGCCAGCGGATCCACCAGGCGTCGAGCAGCTCGCTCTTCAGGCGGTGGGCCGCGATGTGGAACTCCCGCAGCCCGCCTTCGCGCAGGGCCAGGAAGCCCTCGAGTGCCAGGTCGCGGCGGCGGCGCGCCGCC
>NZ_MWIG01000659.1:0-8416 GCF_002156145.1 Streptomyces sp. NRRL B-24572
CGGCCGAGACCTGCGAGCTCGCACCGCTGCTCGCGGAGGACGGTCCGGCGCTGTTGATCGACTGTCTGTCGCTGTGGCTGACGGACGCCATGGACCGGGTGGGCGCCTGGGACGACGAGCGGTGGCGGGACGGCGGGCAGGCGGCGCTGCGGGAGCGGACGGCGGAGCTGGTGGCGGCGGTGCGGGCGACGCGCCGCACGGTCGTGACGGTGACGAACGAGGTGGGTTCGGGGGTGGTGCCGGCCACGGCGGCGGGGCGCCGCTTCCGGGACGAGCTGGGCCGGCTGAACGCGGCCTTCGCGGACGAGTGCGAGGAGGTCGTCCTCGTGGTCGCGGGGCAGGCGCTGGTGCTGCGCGGGTAGGGTTCCGATCGCTGATGGACCTCGCTGACGTGATCACTGGGTGGAACCCTTGAACCTGGACGACTTCTCCGATCTGATCGAGCGCCCCGACGGCGGGATACGGCGTGACGCCGAGGAGCGCCGGGAGCGGCTGGCCGTGCCGCCGGGGGCGCTGGGCCGGCTCGACGAGCTGGGCGAGTGGCTGTCCGCGGCGCAGGCCTCGGTCGAGGTGCGGGCGATCGAGCAGCCGAAGGTCGTGCTGTTCGCGGGCGACCACGGGGTGGCCTCGCTCGACGTGTCGGGCCGTACGGCGGGGACCGCGTACGAGCTGGTGCGCGCGGTGCTCGACGGGGCGAGCCCGGTGGCGGTGCTCGCCCGCTCGATGAACGTGCCGGTGCGGGTCGTGGACGCCGGTCTCGACTGCGACCCGGAGCTGCTGCCCGCCGAGGTGGTACGGCACCGGGTGCGGCGGGGCAGCGGCCGGATCGACGTGGAGGACGCGCTGACGGTCGAGGAGACCGAGGCGGCGGTCCGGCTCGGTGTCGCGCTCGCCGACGAGGAGGCGGACTCGGGCACCGATCTGGTGGTGCTCGGGGATCTGAGCGTGGGCGGGACGACCCCGGCGTCGACGCTGATCGCGGCGCTGTGCGGGACGGACGCCTCGGTGGTGACCGGCCGGGGCGGTGCCGGGATCGACGATCTGGCGTGGATGCGCAAGTGTGCGGCGATCCGGGACGCACTGCGGCGGGCCCGGCCGGTCCTGGGCGACCAGCTGGAGCTGCTCGCGGCGGTCGGCGGGGCGGACCTGGCGGCGATGACCGGGTTCCTGCTGCAGGCCTCGGTGCGGCGGATGCCGGTGATCCTGGACGGTGTGGTGGGCGCGGCCTGTGCGCTGGTGGCGCAGCGGGCGGCGTTCCGGGCGCCGGACTGGTGGCTTGCGGGTCAGGTGAGCGGGGAGCCGGCGCAGGCGAAGGCTTTGGACCGGATGGCGCTCAACCCGCTGCTCGATCACGGCGTCCATGTGGGTGAGGGAACCGGGGCATTGCTCGCACTTCCCCTCGTCCAGGCCGCGGCGGCGTTCGCCGCGGAGCTGCCCGAGCGTCCGGATCCGACCACTCCGGAGGCCGAGGACGCGACGGAGGCCTGAGCGCGGGCGGAAGGGAACGGCCGACTCCGGGGCGGACACGTGCGACGCGCGCGTGGCCGCCTTCGGCGTCTCCGTACGGCACACACTGCCCCATATGATCGCTTTTCATGGGAGAAGTCCGCTTGTCTGCCGAAGCAGCACCCCGGGGCAGCACCCCCCGTTCGCGTCGGAGCGCCGCGTTCGCCGTCTGGTACCTGCGCGTCGTCACGTTCATCAATTTCCTGGGTGCCGTCTGGGTCTCCTTCGGGCAGGACCTGCGCCGCCACAACGAGGACAACTACTTCACCCCGTACCTGCTCACCGCGGGCTTCGCCTCGGGGGTCTTCACCCTCTTCCTGGCGATCACCATGCGGCGCCGCAAGCGGGCCGCGTGGATCCTCAACATCGTGCTCAGCGGCCTCTTCCTGCTGCTCTTCGTCCTCGTGATGTTCTTCCCCGAGATCCGGCAGCACGCCCAGAACTGGATCTCGCTGGTCCTCACCGCCGTGTTCGTGCTCGCGCTGTTCCTCGGCCGCAAGGAGTTCTACGCGAAGGGCGACCGCTCCAACCCGAAGCTCGCGGCGGGGGTGGCGGTCGGCGGACTGCTCGTCACCTCTCTGCTCGCCGCCGTCCTGGTGACCGTCACCAACCAGTCCACCGGTCACTCCACCTTCATGGACCGCTGGAAGTACGGCCTGCTGCGGCTCGCCACGCTGGCCTCGGACGACTCCGGCTTCCCCGGGATCCACCCTCCCGGCTGGGTCGACGTCACCATCAACGTGATGTCCACGCTGCTGCTCTTCGCGGTGCTCTTCGCCGCCTTCCGCTCGCGGCGGGCCGTCGACCCGCTGACCGAGGAGGACGAGGAGCGGCTGCGGGTCCTGCTCGACAAGCAGGGCGACCGCGACTCGCTCGGCTACTTCGCGCTGCGCCGCGAGAAGAGCGTCGTCTGGTCGCCGAGCGAGAAGGCCGCCATCGCCTACCGCGTGGTCGGCGGGGTCTCGCTCGCCTCCGGCGACCCGATCGGCGACCCCGAGGCCTGGCCGGGCGCCATCGAGCCCTGGCTCGCCGAGGCGCGCGAGCACGGCTGGATCCCGGCGGTGATGGGCGCGAGCGAGGAGGCCGGGGTCATCTACGCCCGGCACGGTCTCGACGCCCTGGAGCTGGGCGACGAGGCGATCGTGGAGACCGACGAGTTCACCCTGGACGGCCGGGCCATGCGGACCGTCCGGCAGGCCTTCAACCGGGTGAAGCGGGCCGGGTACGAGGTCAGGATCCGGCGCCACGAGGACATCCCCGCGGACGAGATGGCCGAGCTGCTCCGCAAGGCGGACGACTGGCGGGACGGGGCCACCGAGCGCGGTTTCTCGATGGCGCTCGGCCGGCTCGGCGACCCCCGGGACGGCAAGTGCGTGATGCTGGAGTGCACCGACGAGACGGGTGGGTTGCGGGCGCTGCTCTCCTTCGTCCCCTGGGGCCCGAAGGGGCTCTCGCTCGATCTGATGCGCCGTGACCGGGACTCCGAGAACGGCCTGATGGAGTTCATGGTCATCGAACTCCTGCAGCGCGCCAAGGAGATCGGGATCACTCAGGTCTCGCTCAACTTCGCGATGTTCCGCTCCGTCTTCGAACGTGGCTCGAAGCTCGGGGCGGGACCCGTGCTGCGCATGTGGCGTTCGCTGCTCAGTTTCTTCTCCCGCTGGTGGCAGATCGAGTCGCTGTACCGCGCCAACGCCAAGTACCGACCGATCTGGGAGCCCCGATTCATGCTCTTCGAGAAGAGTGCGGACCTGCTGCGCATCGGCCTCGCCGCAGGCCGCGCCGAGGGCTTCCTGGAGGCCCCCGGGCTGCCGAAGTGGCTGCACCGCAGACATCTGGAGAGCGGCCGTTGAGACACGCCGTGCGCGAGTTCGCCCGCCGCGAGTGGGGGCCGCTGTTCACCACCGTGCGGACGGCGGTCGTCACGAAGAAGTGGCGTGCGGTTCCGATGACGCTGGGCGCCGTCTGCCTCACCGCCCTCTTCCAGGTCGTGCAGAACCAGGACTGGGGCTATCAGGCGGTCCAGGACATCGGTTCCGTACGGGCCGAGGATCCGCTGTGGCTCGCACTGCTCCGGACCCCGCTCTCGCTGTTCGTCCCCGCGCTCGACCTGCCCGTGTGGGGTGCCCTCGCGCAGGTCCTGCTGGTGTTCGGGATCGCCGAGATCTGCATCGGGCGGTGGCGGACGCTCGGCATCGCGTACCTCGCCACCCTGGCCGGCACGCTCTACGCGCGCGTGGGCATCGCGCTCGGCCCGGACAGCGCGTTCGGGCTGCCCGCCTCCGACGCGCAGGTCGTCGACACGGGCCCGTCGGCGGCCGTGGTGGGCCTCGCGGTCTACGTCTGCTGGCGGTACGGCGCGCGGTGGACGGGCGGGCTCGTGGTCGTCGCGATGGTCGTCGAGGTGATGGTCAAGGCGAACCTGGCGGGCAAGGAGCACCTCGCGGCGATCGCCGCCGTCCTCGTCCTGATCGCGGTCCGGGCCGGGCGCGGGCGCCGTCAGGACGGCGGTGTCGGGCCGCGCCCGGGAACGCGCTCCTGGAAGCCTCCGATCAGGTCCTGAAAGCGGCGCCGCACCTTGGTCCAGCGCCTGTCGTGGCGGTACGTACGGATCCGGGAGCGGGCCCTGGCCCGGTGGCGGCGCCGGTAGAAGCGCTTGGACCACCAGGAGCCGGGGCGGGCCAGGCGGACGGCGCCGACGATCGCCACGAACGGGACCAGGGTCCCGAACACGGCCATCCGGAGCTTCCCCTTCACCAGGGCGACCAGGACGAGGAGGAAGTTCAGCGCGAGGCTCAGGATGAAGGCGGCCCGGTCCTGGCGCTCGTCCGCCGTCATGTCGTTGACGCCGAGCGGTGAGAAGCCGCTGAGCGCGAGCCCCACGAGGGCCGTGGTGAGCACGACCACCTCGACGCTCTTGCGGCCGTCCTCCGACCAGTACACGTCGTCGAGGTGGAGGATGAGCGCGAACTCGTCCAGGACGAGCCCCACGCCGATCCCGAAGACGACCGCGAAGACGGCTCCGCCGACGCCGTGCCGGTCGCTGCCCACCGCGCCGAAGCCACCGAGGACGGTGAGGACGACGCCCGGCACGACGTGATGGATGTGGAGTCCCCCCGAGGAGACGTTCCGGAAGGGGCCCTTCCCCGCCCGGATGAGCCGGGTGACGGTGCGGGTGACCAGGAATGTCAGGACGAAGGAGGTCAGAGCGAGCAGCATCGGGAGTTTGCCCGGCTCGACGATGTTGCGGGAGAACCAGTGACCCATGCCACCCCATTCCGATATGAGCGGTATGCGCAATCTACCGTTCAGGAGCGGCGATTACCCTGCCCGGATGGACGGCCTGCGTTTCGCCTTCGGGACCCTCACCGTGTTCCCCGCCCGCATCACCCGCTGGGACCGGGACGCGGCGCGCGCCGGCATGCTCTCGGCCCCGCTCGCGGGTCTCGTCGTCGGGCTCTGCTCCGCCGCGGCCGGCGGTCTCTTCCTGCTGCTCGGCTCGGGCCCGCTGCTCGCGGCCGTCGCCGCCACCGCCGTCCCCGCCCTGCTCACCCGGGGCCTGCACCTCGACGGCCTCGCGGACACCGCCGACGGCCTCGGCAGCGCCAAGCCGGCCGAGGACGCGCTGCGGATCATGAAGCAGTCGGACATCGGCCCGTTCGGCGTCATCGCCCTGGTCCTCGTCCTGCTCGCCCAGGTCGCCGCGCTGTACGAGCTGTACGGGGAGGGCTGGGCGCACGGCACGATCGCCGCCGCCCTCGCCGCCACCGTCGCCCGCCTCGCCCTCACCCACGCCTCCCGGCACGGCGTCCCCGCGGCCCGCCCCGAGGGCCTCGGCGCGATCGTCGCGGAGACGGTCCCGGCCCGCTCCGCGACCCTCACGACCGCCCTGGTCCTGGTCCTCTGCGCCTCGGCGGGCCTCCTCCTCTCCCCGTACGACGCCGTCCGCTCCGTCCTGGCGGCCGGCGCGGGCCTCTGCGCGGCGGCGCTGCTGCTCCGCCGGTGCGTGCGGCGCTTCGGCGGGGTGACGGGCGATGTGTTCGGCGCGGTGGAGGAGACGGCGGCGACGGCGGCGCTGATCGCGCTGACGCTGGGCTGAGCCCGTCTAAGGCCCTTCCGACCCTGATCCGCCGGACAGGCCCTGGCAGGGCTCGCGCCAGGCATCCAGCTCGTACCGCTTCCGCATCGAGCTGAGGCCCAGCTTCCTCGCCCGGGGGCAGAACTGGTCCGTCGTCAGTTCGTACTCGACGTGGAAGACGGCCTTGCCCGCCGCCGTGAAGGGGGCGAGACGGCCGCACTCGTCGTACTCCGCGCACTGCTCGTTGACCGCGAAGTCGAAGTCCGGGAGCAGCTTCGGGATCTGGTCCAGGTCGTTCTTGAGGCCGACCGCGAGGCCCCGGTCGTGGGCCATGCTCGCGAGGAGGCGGTTGTAGCGGAGCTGGTCGGCGGCGGTGAGCGGGAAGCCGGTGCGGTTCTTGTAGCCGTCCATGTTGTCGGGCTCGACGGCGTCGAAGCCCTTGTCCCGGCACATGTCGAGGCGCTTCGCCATGAGCGGTCCGAGGAGGTCGGTGCGGCGGATGTCGAGCCAGCGTTCGCCCTCCCAGCCGTTGCCCCTGCCGAGGAGGGCCTTCGGGAAGTCGTCGGCGTCGGGGCGGAAGTCCTCCCAGGCGCCGGTGGACAGGTAGCAGATCACCTTGCGGCCGCGGCGGTGGAGGTCGGCGACGGTCGACGCCGGGTGGTCGAAGCCGTCGATGTCGTACACCGGGACGTCGACCGTCGGGTCGAGCCGGCCGCTGAGCTGCCACTGCCAGCCGAGGCCTGGAGCGGGCCGCCACCGCCCCTCCTCGGTGGTCTTCGGGTCGGGGTCGGGGGCGCCGGTGCAGGCCGTGGCGAGCAGCAGCAGCCCTACGAGCAGGGGCAGCGGTCGTCTCATCGGGCGGGCTCCAGGAGGTGCGGAAGGGTGCCCCAGGGGTGCGCGCCGGTGCCCGGGACGGCGCAGTGCACCGGGGTGGCCGGGCGGAAGCCGGCGGGGGCGGCATAGACGAGGTGGCAGTAGTGGGCGGCGACCGGCAGGTCCAGGGTCCGATAGGTGTCCCAGGGGCCCTCGAAGGTGACGAGGAGGTCGGCCTGGGCCTCGTAGCCGGGGTCGGGGTGGGCGCCGTGGTTGAAGACGAGGGTCGCGGCCCCGGCGGCCCGGGCGGCGACCGCGATCCGGCGGTAGTGGGCGAGGGCGGCGGGCGCGGTCGCCACCTGGTCCAGGAAGGCGCCGTCGGCGCCGTACCAGTCGCGGTGGCGGAGCAGTTCGGCGACGACCTCGGCGTGCGGGCGGCGCCCGTAGGCGGTGTCCACGTAGCCGAGGACCCGGACGCCGGCGGCCCGCAGCCGCCCGGCGGCCTCGGCGAACGCCGGGTCGGGCGCCCCGCCGGCCCCGCTCGCCGGGTTGAGGACGACGCCGTACAGGGACGGCGCCGCGTCGACGAGGGCCGACCAGGCCTCGGGACGTTCGGCCGGGTGCTCGTAGTACGGCACCAGGAGGGAGGGGATCGTCATGGCTTCCTAGGCGCGGTGGGCGGTCGGGCGTGCCAGCAGGGCACAGGTCAGGGCGGCGAGTACCGCGGCCGCTCCCCCGGTGGCCAGCGGGCCCGCCACCGGTTCCACGGTCTGCGCCGCCGCCGCGAGCAGGCAGACGGTGGCGGCGCTGAGCACCGCGCCGAAGGCCTGGAGCAGCAGCCCGAGCCAGAGCACCGTCCCGATCAGGAGCAGCGTGACCAGGCGCGGGAGCGTCGGCCAGGGCGCCCCCGGCCAGGCCAGGGTCGCGGTGAGGGTGAGGGCGAGGAGGACGGTCAGGTAGCCGCCGAGGCAGAGCACGAGGGTGCCGGTGACCGCCCGGCGGAACTCGCGGGCGGTGCTGAGGGTCCGCAGCCGGGCCAGGCTTTCGCCGCGGAAGCGGTGGAGGAGCCATTCGGCGGGCCCCATGGAGAGGGTGAGCGCGATGACCGCCCCCGCCCCGCTCACCGGCGTGTCGCCCACGCCCGCGTGGAGCACGAGCAGGCCGCTGCCGAGGCCGAAGAAGCCGTACGGGAGGGAGGCGGCGCGCGGGGGCCCGCCGCGGCCGCCCGCGCCCCGGCGCACGCCCGGGCGGAGCACGAGCGCGGCGAAGGCGACGGAGGCGGTGAGCGAGGCGAGGAGCAGTCCGGTGCGCAGCGCGTCCGGCAGGTCCCAGCGGAAGGCGGGGAAGGCGCCGGTGAGCGGCAGCAGGGCGCAGAGCAGGGCCCGTTCGCGGCCGAGGACCAGGAGCACGGTCGCGGCGGCGAGGTAGAGCGACTGCCCGGCGGCGAAGACGGCGGCCGGGGTCTCGCCGGGCGCGGCGGTCGCGAGGGCGACGGCCGTCCCGGCGAGGGCGCCGGCCGGGGCGCCGGTGAGCAGGGCGCGGGCGGCGGCGGGCCGGTCGCCGAGCCCCAGCCAGGTGTAGGCGCGGTGGGAGAGGGCCTGGTTCCACACCCAGCCGGTGACGGCCCCGGCGAGCAGCGGGACGGTTCCGGCGGGGAGCCCGAACCGGCCGTGCGCGCCGGCGAGCAGCGGTGCGGCGAGGACGTACGCGAGGCCGGGGAGGGCGAAGACGAGCCCGCGCAGCAGACAGCCCGCGAGCTCGCCGTACCAGGCGTTGCCGGGTGGCGCCTCGGGCTCGGGGTGGCGCCGCTCCACGCGCGCGTAGAGGTCCTCGGCGAGGGAGAAGGAGTCGGGGCGGCCGTAGGTGAGCCTGATGTGCTCGTCGGTCATGCCGTCGGACTCGAGGATCGCGGCGATCTCGTCCGGGTGCACGGCGGCGGCGACGAACCCGTCGAGTCGCCCGGCGAGTTCGTCGAGCGGATCGGCGGCGAGCTCGCCTGCGGCGGGGGGCGGGGTGGTC
>NZ_MWIG01000066.1:0-2677 GCF_002156145.1 Streptomyces sp. NRRL B-24572
CGTGAACGCCGCCGTGCTCGGCGCGCTCGCCACGAGAGCCGCCGCTCCGCGCGTCGCAGACCCGGCCGCGCGGCAGAGAACGGACATGGAGGCCCCCGCGGGCACCACCCGTCCGAAGGGGCTTCGTGCCCTCCTCGCGCCCGCGGTGGACAACTGGCTCGCGCGCGGCTACCTCGCCGTGGTCGCGGTGGCGCTGGGCTTCTTCCTGTGCGCGGAGCTCGTGCTGCCGGATCCCGGGTTCGCCGGGATCTGGCCGCTGATGGCCACGGCGCCGTCCAGCTTCCTCGCGGTGGCGGTGTCGGCGCCCGTCGAGGAGTTCTCCTCGATCACCTGGCTGGGCCCGCTGGTCTTCTCCCTCGGGGTCGTGCTCTCCGGGCTGGTCAACGCCGTACTGCTCGGCCTGCTCGCCCGCAGGCTGCGGGCGCGGGAACCGCACCCGGCCGTCTGAGGAAAGCGCGCAAGGGGCCCGAGGAAGGCCCACGGACACGGACAAGGCCCCCACTCGCGGAGAAACCGCGGGTGGGGGCCTTGATCACGCGTGTTGTTACTTCTTGCCCTGGTTCTTCACGGCCTCGATGGCGGCCGCCGCGGCCTCCGGGTCGAGGTAGGTGCCGCCCGGGTTGAGGGGCTTGAAGTTCTCGTCCAGCTCGTAGGAGAGCGGGATGCCCGTCGGGATGTTCAGGCCCGCGATGTCGGCGTCCGAGATGCCGTCCAGGTGCTTCACCAGGGCGCGGAGGCTGTTGCCGTGGGCGGCGATCAGGACCGTGCGGCCGGCGAGGAGGTCCGGGACGATGTTGTCGTACCAGTACGGGAGCATCCGCTCGACGACGTCCTTGAGGCACTCGGTCTGCGGGCGCAGCTCCGGCGGGATCGTCTGGTAGCGGGCGTCGTGGGCCTGCGAGTACTCGCTGTCGTCCGAGAGCGCCGGCGGCGGGGTGTCGTACGAGCGGCGCCACAGCATGAACTGCTCCTCGCCGAACTCGGCGAGCGTCTGGGCCTTGTCCTTGCCCTGGAGGGCGCCGTAGTGGCGCTCGTTGAGGCGCCAGGAGCGGCTGACCGGGATCCAGTGGCGGTCGGCCGACTCGAGGGCGAGCTGCGCGGTGCGGATGGCGCGCTTCTGGAGGGAGGTGTGCAGCACGTCGGGCAGCAGGCCGGCGTCCTTGAGCAGCTCGCCGCCGCGGGTCGCCTCCTTCTCGCCCTTGGCGGTGAGGTTCACGTCCACCCATCCGGTGAACAGGTTCTTCTCGTTCCACTCGCTCTCGCCGTGGCGGAGGAGGATCAGCTTGTACGGTGCGTCGGCCATGCGTACGAGCCTAATAGACCGCTGACGATTGACGCGCGTCATCAATTCGCTGGCGTCCGACCCATGAGATGCGTAAGTTACGAGCGCCGGATGCAGGGCTTACGTACACCAGGGGGCCGCCACACATGTCCATCGACTCACTCAGACGATCGGCCCGCGAGACGGTCTCCGGCCTCCCGCCGGGCTTCTGGTGGTTGTGGCTGTCCACCCTGGTCAACCGGACCGGCGCCTTCGTCCTCACCTTCCTCTCCCTCTACCTGACCGTCGAGCTCGGGTACTCCGCCTGGTTCGCCGGACTCGTCGTCGCCCTCCACGGACTGGGTGGTGTGGCGGGTTCGCCGCTCGGCGGCATGCTCACCGACCGCTGGGGCCGCCGGCCCACCATGGTCGCCATGCACCTCGCGGCCGCCGCCTGCGCCGCCGCCCTCGCCGTCGTCACCAGCGCCTGGGCCATCGCCGCCGTCGTCCTCCTCATGGGCGTCGCCATGCAGGGCGTCCGCCCGTCCATCAACGCGACCATCGCCGACATGGTCCCCGCCCACGACGTGCGCCGGGCGTACGCCCTCAACTACTGGGCCCTCAACCTCGGATTCGCCATCGCCTCCATCGGCGGCGGCGCCGCGATCTTCCTCGGCTACCGCACCCTCTTCGTCCTCGACGCCGTCGCCACCACCCTGTGCGCCGTCATCGTCTTCCTCCGGCTCCCCGAGACCCGGCCCGAAGCCGCCGTGGACAAGAAGGGCGAGCCGGTCGTCGAGGAGAAGGTCAGCATGCTCACCGTGCTGCGCGACGCGCCCTTCCGCACGCTCGTCCTCCTCAACCTCCTCGTCTGCCTCGTCTTCACCGCCCCCTGGATCGGCCTGCCGCTCACCATGGCGAACCAGGGCCTCTCCCCCTCCTCGTACGGCATCGTCATCGCCGTCAACGGCATCGTGATCGTCGGCTTCCAGCTGCTCGTCAACAAGCTGACCGACAAGCGCTCCCCGGTCCTCCTGCTGACCCTCTCCGCCCTCCTCTTCGCCTTCGGCACGGGCGCCACCGCCCTCGCCGGCTCCCCCGTCGCCTTCGCCGCGACCGTGGTCGTCTGGACCGTCGGCGAGATGATCCACGTCCCGACGAACGCCGCCGCCACCGCCCGCCTCGCCCCCGAGCACGCCCGGGGCCGCTACCAGGGCGTGATGGGCATGTCCTGGGCCGTCGCCGGTTTCGTCGCCCCGATCGGCGCCGGCGCGATCGTCGGCGGGCCCGGGCCGGACGTGCTGTGGGCCGCGTGCGCCGCGATCGGTGTCGTCGCCGCGGTCGGGTACTTCACGCGGCTGCGGAAGGCCCTGGCCGAGGAGGGCGCCGAGGCCGGCGGAGGCACCCCCGTCGCCC
>NZ_MWIG01000660.1:0-4916 GCF_002156145.1 Streptomyces sp. NRRL B-24572
CGTGCTCGACCACCCGGACGCGCTCCTGGTCCCCTCGACGGGGACCACGACCCGGCGGCCGGGCGCGCCCGGCCGCACGGTGAGCACGAGCGTCGCGCGCGGGGTGCGGGACTTCGCGTGGGCGGCGGGCCCCTTCCGTACGAGGACGGTGACGACGCCCGGCGGAGTGCGGCTGAACGCGTACTGGACCGCCACCACCTCCCCCGAGGGCGTCGCCGTCGACCTGAAGGACGCCGTCGGCTCGGTCGACCAGTTCGGGAAGCGGTTCGGGCGCTACCCGTACGGGGAACTCGACCTCGTCATGAGCGACACCCTCGACGACTTCGGCAGCATGGAGTTCCCGGGCCTCGTCCTGCTGTGGACCGAGCCCGAGGGGTCGGCCGTCGTGCACGAGATCGCCCACCAGTGGTTCTACGGCATCGTCGGCAACGACCAGTTCGCGGCACCGTGGCTGGACGAGTCCTTCGCCCAGTACGCGAACCGGTCGTACTACCGGGACGACACCACGACCTGCTGGGAGGACCAGGGCGAGTGGCCCAGCGACACCGCCGCCCTCACCCGGTCCATGGGCTACTACGCAAACGGGCACCGTTCCGAGTACGTCCGGGTCGTCTACATGCGCGGCGGCTGCGCCCTGCACGACCTGGAACGCATCCTGGGCGGCAAGGCGATGGCGGCCATGATGCGCGGCTACGTACGGGACCACTGGCGGGGCGTCGCCACCACCGCGGACTTCAAGCGCGCGGCGCAGGCGGCGACGGCGAAGGACCTCGGCCCGTTCTGGAGGCAGCACCGGATCCTCTGACGACGGAACCGACGCCGGGCGGGGCCGTACGCGGCCCGGCCCGGCGTCCGGCGTCCGGCGTCCGTTCAATGCGACGGTTCGTCGCCGTGCGTCTGTGCGTCGGGGCTCTCCCTTCGGGCGATCGCCAGGCCGACGGCACCGACCAGGAGCAGGACGGCGACCGTGCCGAGGGTGAAGGCCTCGAACGCCGCCCGGGACATGCCCCAGATGTCGTCGAAGGCGTACTCGATGCCGAGGAGCGCCTCCAGGGTTCCGGGGAAGAGGGCGCACCAGGAGCCGACGAGGATCCAGGCGTAGACAAGGGCCGCGCAGGTCATGAAGCCGCGGTTGCCGAACGGGACGCGGTAGGGCCGTACGACCTCGGGTCGGCGCAGCCGGAGCAGGACGAGGGCGGGGACGATCACCAGGTAGGACAGCAGGAGCGTGGTGACCGCCACGGTGAGGACCACGGCGAAGACCGCGCCCGCGTCGCCCTCCGCGACCCGCATGGCCACGATCATGAAGACGGTGGCCACCGCTCCGGAGAGCAGGTTGGTGCGCACGGGCGTGCCGAGCCGGGGGTGGAAGGCGCCGAGCCTGCGGGTGAAGGAGCCGCCGTCGGCGGCGGCCATCGCCTGCATGCGGTCGCTGACGATCATCCACGCGCTGCCCTGGGTGAGGAGGGCGAGGACGAACATGACGGCGGTGAGCGTCAGGAGCGGGCCGGCCGCGGGGCCGTAGATGCCGAACACGAGGCGGGCGCCCTCCATGAAGCCGCCGATGCCGGTGACCTGGTGGGCGGGGACGACGGCGAGGAGCGCGAGGACGGGCAGCAGGTAGCAGCAGGCGGCGACGGACGCGGAGCGTCCCAGGGCGGCGGGCACGTCGCGCTGCGGGTCGTGCATCTCCTCGCCGGCGGCGTTGGGGGCCTCGAAGCCGACGTACGCGAAGAGCAGGATCGGCACGAGGGCGAGGAATCCGGCCGTGGTCGGGGTGAAGTGGGCGTCGGTGAGGCCGTGGAAGCCGTGTTCGAGCCCGTAGAGCAGGGCGGTCAGGGTGAACACCGCGAGGGTGAGGACCTTCACCGCGGCGCCGAGGGTGGTGATCCACTTGCCGCGGCTGAGGGAGACGACGGCGGTGAGGATGGCGGTCCACACGAACAGCAGCTTGAACGTGTAGTCGGCGAAGGTGCCCGAGCCGAGGTGGAAGACGAAGCCGTCCCAGGTCTCGGCGGCGAGGAAGACCAGGGAGCCGCCCAGCCAGATCGGGTTGGTCACCCAGTAGAGCAGGGTGGTGAGCGCGGCCGCCGAACGGCCGAGGGTGAGCTTGACCCAGACGTACGGGCCGCCCTCCTGCGGGAACGCGGCGCCGGTCTCGGCGAACAGCAGGGCGTAGGGGACGAGGAAGAACAGCGCGAGGGCCGCCGTCCAGGTGGCGGCCTCGCCGCCGCCGGTGGCGATCTGCCCGACGGTGTCGAAGGAGATGACGGCGGCGATGGCCAGGGCGGTGATGTCGAGGCGCTTCAGGCTGCGCCGCAGGGCGGTCGTGGTGTGGGGAGCGCGCGAGTCGGTGGACGACAGGTGGGAGGACACGGGCAGTTCCTAGCGGGGAGAGGGGTACTGCGAGCAGGTGCGCGAGCGCGGCGACGGCGTGGCGTCGTCCGCGCACGGGCACGGTGACGGCGTGGCGTCCGTGTCGGGGAGGCCCGGCGGGGGCACCGGGCCTCCCGGGCGGTGTCAGGCGGGGCGGATCTCGCCGGTGGGCGTGGTGCGCTCCAGGACGCCGCGCAGCGCGGTCGCCACTTCCTTGGCCTCGGTCTCGGTCATGACGAGCGGCGGGGACAGGACCAGGCTGTGGGCGGAGTCCCGCACGATCACGCCGGCTTCGCGGCGGATGACGTCGTGGGGCATGCGGGCCGGGTCGAGGGGCAGGGGTGCGCGGGTGGCGCGGTCCTGGACCAGTTCGACGGCCAGCATCATGCCGACGGAGCGGATCTCGCCGACGATCGGCAGGCCGCCCAGCTGCGCCTCCAGTTCGCCGTGGAGGAAGGAGCCCCCGCTCGTGGCACGGGCGAGCAGCCCCTCCCGCTCGATGATGTCGAGGTTGGCGAGGGCGACGGCGGTGGCGACGGGGTGGCCGTTGTACGTGTAGCCCATGGGGAAGCCGTGGTCGCGCAGGAGCACCTCGGCGAGGCCGTCGCTCACCAGGAGGGCGCCGAGCGGCACGTAGCCGGAGGTGATGCCCTTGGCGGTGACGATGATGTCCGGGGTGACGTCGAAGTACTGGGCGGCGAACCACTCCCCGACCCGGCCGTAGGCGGTGACGACCTCGTCGAAGACGAGCAGGATGCCGTGCCGGTCGAGGACCTCGCGCACCCGGGGCCAGTAGTCGGCCGGCGGGACGAGCATGCCGCCGACGCCCATGATGGGCTCGCCGATCATGGCGGCGATGTTCTTCGGGCCGATCTCGGCGATGCGCTCCTCGAGTTCGCGGATGAGGAAGTCGGTCGGGTCCTGTCCGTCGTAGAGCTCGCTGCGGTACGGCCACGGGGGCGTGAGGTGGGAGACGTGCGGCATCATCGGGGCGAAGCCCTCGTGGTAGACGGGGAAGCCGGTGGCCGAGCCGCCGCCGTAGCCGATGCCGTGGTAGGCCTTGCTACGGGCCAGGATCCACGTCCGGCTGCCCTCGCCGCGCCGGTGGTGGTAGTAGCGGGCCATCTTGATGGCCGCCTCGTTGCCCTCGGAGCCGCCGGAGGTGAAGTAGACGTGGTTGAGCGGGGCGGGGGCGATCTCGGCCAGGCGGGCGGCGAGCTTGACGGCCGGCTCGTTGGAGAACTCCCAGAAGCTGGTGAAGTACTCGAGCTTCTTCATCTGCTCGTGGGCGACGTCGGCGACCTCCTCGCGGCCGTGGCCGATCTGGGCGAGCCAGAGGCCGCCGGTGGCGTCGAGGTAGTCACGGCCCTCGGTGTCGGTGAGCCGGCAGCCGGAACCGGAGGCCATGATCACGCGCTCGGTGGCGGTGCCCGGCAGGTAGGGGTGGATGATGTGCGCCCGGTCGAGGCGGGTCAGGTCTGCGGTGTGGTCGCTGGTCATGGTGGTGGGTCCCTTGCTGGGGTGAGGGTGTCGGTGCGGGTGTCGGGTCGGGTGCTGCGCCGGCGGCTTTCCGGTCGCCGGCGGGTCAGCCGTACGCGATCCAGGTGGTCTTCAGGCCGGTGTACTTGTCGAAGGAGTGCAGGGAGAGGTCACGGCCGTGGCCGGACTGCTTGAACCCGCCGAAGGGGGTGTACGGGCTGAGCGCGTCGACCGTGTTGACGGACACGGTCCCGGCGCGCAGGGCGTCGGACACGCGGTGGGCGCGGCCGAGGTCCCGGGTCCACAGGGAGGCGGCGAGGCCGTAGGCGGAGTCGTCGGCGAGGCGGATCGCCTCGGCCTCGTCCCGGAAGGGGAGCACCGTGAGGACGGGGCCGAAGAGCTCCTCCCGGACGAGCGGGGCGTCGGGGCCGAGGCCGGTGACGACAGTGGGGTCGAGGTAGGCGCCGTCCCGGTCGGGTCGCGTGCCGCCGCACACGAGCGTGCCGCCCGATGACCGCACGGCTTCGAGGACGCGTACCGCCTGGGCCTCGTCGACGAGCGGTCCGAGGCGGGTCGCGGGGTCGAGCGGGTCGCCGGGCAGCCAGGTGCGGGCGTGCTCGGCGACGCGGGCCGTGAACTCCTCGGCGACGGAGGCCTCGACGAGCAGCCGGGTGTTGGCGGAGCACACCTGCCCGGCGTTGTAGACGAAGCCCCAGGCGGCGCGTTCCGCGGCCGCGTCCAGGTCGGCGTCGGCGAAGACCAGGTTGGGGCTCTTGCCGCCGGCCTCGGGCCAGACCTGCTTCATGTTGGACTCGGCGGAGTAGGTGAGGAACCGCTTGGCCACGGCGGTGGACCCGGTGAAGACGAGGGTGTCCACGTCCGGGTGGAGGCCGAGCGCCCGCCCGGTCGTCTCCCCCGGGCCGGGGACGACGTTCAGCACGCCGTCCGGCAGGCCGGCCTCCGCGGCGAGCTCGGCGAGGAGCAGGGCGGAGAGCGGGGACTGCTCGGCGGGCTTCAGTACGACGCTGTTGCCGGCGGCCAGGGCGGGCGCTCGGCCTCCA
>NZ_MWIG01000661.1:0-795 GCF_002156145.1 Streptomyces sp. NRRL B-24572
GCCGCAGGGCCAGGTTCCGGGTGAGGCTTCCGGGCGCCTGGAGGAGCCCGGCGGCCACCAGCGCGACGGCGATCGCCGCCGTCCAGGGCAGCACGGCGACCAGGGCGACGCCCGCGGCCACCGCGAGGACCAGGACGAGTGACTGGACGGCCAGCGGGCCGGGCCAGCTCCCCCGGAGGCCGTACACGAACGCGCCGACCGCCGAGCCGATCGAGAACCCGGCGAGCAGCGGCCCCGCCCAGCGGATGTCGATCCCGCGCTGTTCGAGGAGCGCGGGCAGGATCAGCTCGGCGAGCGCGAGCAGGGTGAGGCCGGCGGCACCGAGCACGTACACCGGCCAGGCCCGCAGCAGCGTCCGCCGCATCGAGGCTCCCCGCTCCTGCGCCTCGGCGGACCAGCCGGCCGGCAGCAGCCAGAGCCCGGCCACCGAAGCGCCCATCAGGAAGCCCTGGAGAAGCAGCGGTACGGCGGGCGCGGCGCCCAGCGCCAGGGCCGTGGTGAGCGCGGGCGCGGCCGCCCAGATCCCGAAGGTCAGCATCGACTCCATGCTCATCGCCTGGGTGACGGCCCGTTCCGGGACGAGGCTCGTGAGCAGGGCCCGCAGGGCGCCGGGCACGGCGGCGGGCCCCGCGCCCGCGAGCAGCGCGAGGGCGGCGAGGACGGGACGGGTGGCGAGCTCGCGGTAGGACATGCCGGGGACGGTAACCCGCTGGTCGTACGGACTCCCAGCGGGTTACGCCGCCCGTGCCGTTCAGCCCGCGCCGTTCAGTCCGATCTCCGCGAGCGCGGCGGCCA
>NZ_MWIG01000662.1:0-2375 GCF_002156145.1 Streptomyces sp. NRRL B-24572
GCCTCGTACGGGGGGAAGCGGGGCCATCCGGTGCTGTTCGGCGCGGATCGCTGGGTGGGGATCGCCGAGGGCGCGGTGGGCGACCGGGGCGCGCGGGACTATCTGGCGGCGCACCGGGATGCGATCACGCTGGTGGACTGTTCGGATGTGGCCGAGCCCTATGACATCGACACGGAGGCGGATCTGTCGCACCTGGAGTGAACGGGATGGCACCGAGCGCCATGTTCTGTCGATCCAGAGAATCTCGACATCAACAAACCATTGAACTTCCACCATGAGGAAACTAGTATCCACTCTTCAGAAGCCCTTGTTCGTTCAGAGGGCGCTCGCGGCCGTACCTCGGCGACTGTGGCACTCCGTGCCGTCCCGTGACGCCCGGCGGCCGCCTGGCACGCCCGTGAAGTCCGCTGAAGGAAGTGACAGTTCATGTCCGCACCAGCGCCGTCCCCCCTGGCCGTCGTCGATGCCGAGCCCCTCCCTCGTCAGGAGGAGGTGCTCACCGAGGCCGCCCTGGCCTTCGTCGCCGAACTGCACCGGCGGTTCACCCCGCGCCGGGACGAGCTCCTCGCCCGGCGGGCGGAGCGTCGCGCCGAGATCGCCCGTACGTCCACCCTGGACTTCCTTCCGGAGACCGCCGCGATCCGCGCCGACGACTCCTGGAAGGTCGCGCCGGCCCCGGCGGCCCTGAACGACCGCCGTGTCGAGATCACCGGCCCGACCGACCGCAAGATGACGATCAACGCGCTCAACTCCGGCGCGAAGGTCTGGCTCGCCGACTTCGAGGACGCCTCGGCGCCGACCTGGGAGAACGTGGTCCTGGGTCAGGTCAACCTGATCGACGCGTACACCCGGAAGATCGACTTCACGGACCCGAAGTCGGGCAAGTCGTACGCCCTGAAGCCGGCCGACCAGCTCGCCACGGTCGTCATGCGGCCGCGCGGCTGGCACCTGGAGGAGCGTCACCTCGCCTTCGACGGACGCCCGGTGCCCGGCGCGCTCGTCGACTTCGGCCTCTACTTCTTCCACAACGCCCAGCGTCTGATCGACCTCGGCAAGGGCCCGTACTTCTACCTCCCGAAGACGGAGTCGCACCTGGAGGCCCGCCTCTGGAACGACATCTTCGTCTTCGCCCAGGACTACGTCGGCATCCCGCAGGGCACCGTCCGCGCCACGGTCCTCATCGAGACCATCACGGCCGCGTACGAGATGGAGGAGATCCTCTACGAGCTCCGCGACCACGCCGCAGGACTGAACGCGGGTCGCTGGGACTACCTCTTCTCCATCGTCAAGAACTTCCGTGACGGCGGAGCCAAGTTCGTCCTTCCGGACCGCAACGCGGTCACGATGACGGCCCCGTTCATGCGCGCGTACACCGAACTCCTCGTCCGCACCTGCCACAAGCGCGGCGCGCACGCGATCGGCGGCATGGCCGCCTTCATCCCGTCCCGCAAGGACGCCGAGGTCAACAAGGTCGCGTTCGAGAAGGTCAAGGCCGACAAGGACCGCGAGGCCGGCGACGGCTTCGACGGCTCCTGGGTCGCCCACCCCGACCTGGTCCCGATCGCGATGGCCTCCTTCGACGCCGTCCTCGGCGAGAAGCCGAACCAGAAGGACCGCCTCCGCGAGGACGTCTCCGTCGCGCCCGGAGACCTCATCGCCATCGACTCGCTCGACGCGAAGCCGACGTACGACGGCCTGCGCAACGCCGTCCAGGTCGGCATCCGCTACATCGAGGCGTGGCTGCGCGGCCTCGGCGCCGTCGCCATCTTCAACCTGATGGAGGACGCGGCCACCGCCGAGATCTCCCGCTCCCAGATCTGGCAGTGGATCAACGCGGGCGTCGTGTTCGAGAACGGCGAGACCGCCACCCCGGAGCTGGCCCGCAAGGTCGCCGCCGAGGAACTGGCCGCGATCCGCGCCGAGATCGGCGACGAGGCCTTCACGGCCGGCAAGTGGCAGCAGGCCCACGACCTGCTCCTGCACGTCTCCCTCGACGCGGACTACGCGGACTTCCTGACCCTCCCCGCGTACGAGCAGCTGGTCGGCTGACCCGACCCGTACGGCTGACTCGGCTGCCCGCACAGCCGCCGACAGCAACCTGAACAGGGCCTCGCCCCCGGTGTCGCACAGCACCGGGGACGGGGCCCTGTCGCCGTTCCTGTGATCACACAGGTGACGTGACGCAACCGAGATATGCAGCTACCTAGCGGTAACAAGCCACGCCGTGCGAGATTCCGCCATGCCACCGGCCGGCGGCTGTCCCCCTCGTCACTGCGTACCGCATACCGCAGGAGCACAGCCATGCCTTCGACCCCCCACCGTGCGCTGCGCGCACTCCTGGCACTGTGTACCGCCGCCGGGCTCGCCGGAGATGT
>NZ_MWIG01000663.1:0-4536 GCF_002156145.1 Streptomyces sp. NRRL B-24572
CGTGCAGGTCGATGAGGCCGTCCTCGCCCGCGAGGCCGGCCTCATCGACCTGCACGGCGGCTGGGCCAAGATCGGCATCGTGCCGCTCCTGGAGACCACCGACGAGCTCAAGGCCGCCGACGTCATCCTCGACGACATGCTCGCCGACCCCTCCTACCGGCGCCTCGTCTCGCTCCGCGGCGACGTCCAGGAGGTCATGCTCGGCTACTCCGACTCCTCCAAGTTCGGCGGCATCACCACCAGCCAGTGGGAGATCCACCGCGCCCAGCGCCGCCTGCGCGACGTCGCCCACCGCTACGGCGTCCGCCTGCGCCTCTTCCACGGCCGCGGCGGCACCGTCGGCCGCGGCGGCGGCCCCTCGCACGACGCGATCCTCGCCCAGCCCTGGGGCACCCTGGAGGGCGAGATCAAGGTGACCGAGCAGGGCGAGGTCATCTCCGACAAGTACCTGATCCCGTCGCTGGCCCGCGAGAACCTCGAACTGACCGTCGCCGCCACCCTGCAGGCCTCCGCCCTGCACACCGCCCCGCGTCAGTCCGACGAGGCCCTCGCCCGCTGGGACGCGGCCATGGACACCGTCTCCGAAGCCGCCCACACCGCCTACCGCAAGCTCGTCGAGGACCCCGGCCTGCCGGCGTACTTCCTCGCCTCCACCCCCGTCGACCAGCTCGCCGACCTGCACCTGGGCTCACGGCCCTCCCGCCGCCCCGGCTCCGGCGTCTCCCTCGACGGACTCCGCGCCATCCCCTGGGTGTTCGGCTGGACCCAGTCCCGCCAGATCGTTCCCGGCTGGTACGGCGTCGGCTCCGGCCTCAAGGCCCTGCGCGAGGCCGGCCTCGACGCCGTCCTCGGCGAGATGCACGAGCGGTGGGGCTTCTTCCGCAACTTCCTCTCCAACGTGGAGATGACGCTCGCCAAGACGGACCTGCGGATCGCCCGCCACTACGTCGACACCCTCGTTCCCGAAAACCTCAAGCACGTCTTCGACACCATCGAGGCCGAGCACGCGCTGACCGTCGCCGAGGTCCTCAAGGTCACCGGCGGCGAGAAGCTCCTCGACTCCAACCCGGTCCTCCAGCAGACCTTCGCCATCCGCGACGCCTACCTGGACCCGATCTCCTACCTCCAGGTCGCCCTCCTCGCCCGCCAGCGCGCGGCCGCCGAGCGCGGCGAGGACCCGGACCCGCTGCTCGCACGAGCCCTGCTCCTCACCGTGAACGGCGTGGCCGCGGGCCTCCGCAACACCGGCTGACGGCCCTTCCGCACACATGACAGAGCCCCCGCCGGGGAATCCGGCGGGGGCTCCGTCGTCCTACGCGGTACGTCAGTTCTGCGTGGCCTTGCGACGGCGGGTCACCAGGACCGCACCGGCGGCCGCGAGGGCCAGGGCGGCGGCGGCGAGGATGCCGACCGGCGCGCTGGAGCCCGTCTCGGCGAGGTTGCCCTCACCCTTGGTGTCGCCGGTGGTGGCGCCGCCGTTGGCCTGCTCACCGGAGGTGGAGCCGCCGGCGGTGGAACCACCGGTGGTCTGCTCGCCCGTGGTGGAGCCACCCGTGGCCGTGTCGCCACCGGTGGTGGAGGTCCCGCCCGTGGTCTGCTCGCCGGTCGTGGAACCGCCGGTGGTCTGCTCGCCGGTGGTCGAACCGCCGGTGGTCTGCTCACCGGTCGTGGAGCCACCCGTGGTCTGCTCACCGGTCGTCGAACCGCCGGTGGTCTGCTCACCGGTGGTCGAACCACCCGTGGTCTGCTCGCCCGTGGTGCCGCCGGTGGTGTTGTTGGTCTCGGTGGCCACGCAGGTGTGGGACAGGTTGAACCAGCCCTGCTTGATCACACCGTCGACCTCCGCCTCGGCCGAGACCAGCTTCGCACCCGGCTCGGAGGCCACGTACGCGTGCTTGTCGGTCGGCGGACCGAAGGTCGTGATGACCTGCTCGCCGCCCGGCTCGAACGTCACCGTCAGCTTGGTGAAGTTCACGTCGTTGCCGGGGATGACGAAGTGCCAGCCGTCCTTGTCGGCCGGGATCTTCGGGCAGTCACCGTCGTGAGGCGCCTCGGACGCGACGATCGGCGTCGGCTGGTGCAGCGGGTACGTGTGGGAGCCGTCCGACGCGAAGGCGGCGGGGGCAAGACTCAGGGAGCCCGCCATGGCCGCGACAAGAGCGGCTGCGGGTATGAAGGAGCGTCGCATAGTCGTCCATCTGTGGGATGAGGATGCCGTGGGAGGTGGCTGAGGCAGCCTATCCATCGCTTTAAGCCGGGTTTAAGCCAGAGGTCCATAACGATTGGCCCAGGAAAGGGGTTTAAACGGGTCAGAGCGCCAAGAACGTCGCCACCAACACCACCCCGCCAACCCCCGCCAGCGACAAAGCAGTTCGCGGCAGTCGCATCCCGCCACCCACCAACGGCGCCGCGAGCAACAGCGCCCCGCCCAACGGAAGCCAGGCGTGCAAGCCGCCGCCCCAGCCCGTCCGCACCCCCTCGTCCGTGCCCGGCTTCACCACCACCGGGATCGTCGCGCCCTTCTCCGCCGCCACCGAGTGCACGATCGTCAGCGTCCGGCGCGTCGACGACGGATCCTCCGGGGCGTACCGGCCGCTGCACGTGTCGTCGGTGCAGTCGGTCACCGTCAGCGTCCCGTGCTCCCGCCCCTTCGCGAGCAGCACGTGCTGGGCGGAGTTCCACGAGGCCCAGGCACCCGCGACGACGAGGAACAGGGCGACCAGCGCCACGGCTGCGGTACGGACGTGCGTCATGACCCGCGATCGTACAGTCGTACTGCGCCGCGGCCGCCGGCCCTACGAGTTGTACGCCGACTGGGCCCGCTCCAGCCCCTCCGCCACCAGACACTCCACCGAGTCCGCCGCCCGGTCCACGAACCACTCCAGGTCCTTGCGCTCCGTCGACGAGAAGTCCTTCAGGACGAAGTCCGCCACCTGCATCCGGCCCGGCGGACGCCCGATCCCGCACCGCACCCGGTGGTACTCCGCACCCATCGCCTTCGTCATCGACTTCAGACCGTTGTGCCCGTTGTCGCCGCCACCCAGCTTCAGCCGCAGCACCCCGTAGTCGATGTCCAACTCGTCGTGGATCGCCACCACGTGCGCCGTCGGCACCTTGTAGAAGTCCCGCAGCGCCGTCACCGGACCGCCCGAGAGGTTCATGTACGACATCGGCTTCACGAGGATCACCCGGCGGCTCGAAGGCCCGGGGGGCCCCATCCGGCCCTCGACGACCTGCGCCTGCGCCTTCTGCGCCCGCTTGAACGAGCCACGGATCCGGTCCGCGAGCAGGTCCACGACCATGAAGCCGATGTTGTGGCGGTTGGCCGCGTACTCGGGCCCCGGGTTGCCGAGGCCGACGATCAGCCAGGGCGCGTTCGCGTCGTCCGTCATGTGCGTCAGGTCTCCTCGTATCCGTACAAGAGGTGTCCGTACAAGAGAAACGGGGTGACGGGCCCGTACGGCCCGTCACCCCGTCACGTCAGGCAGAGCCTACGGCTCAGGCCTCGGCGCCCTCGGCGGCCTCGCCCTCGGCGGCCGGCTCCTCGGCCTGGGCGGCCAGGACCTGGATGACGACGGCGTCGGCGTCGGTCACCAGCGTCGCGCCCTTCGGCAGGGCGATGTCCTTCGCGAGGATGGAGGCACCGGCCTCCAGGCCCTCCACGGAGACCGTGACGGCCTCGGGGAGGTGGGTGGCCTCGGCCTCGACGGACAGGGTGCCGAGCACGTGCTCCAGCAGGTTGCCACCGGCGGCGAGCTCACCCTCGGCCTGGACCGGGATCTCGACCGTGACCTTCTCGCCGCGCTTCACGAGGAGCAGGTCGACGTGGATCAGGAAGCCCTTGATGGCGTCACGCTGGACGGCCTTCGGGATCGCCAGCTCGTTCTTGCCCTCGATGTCCAGGGACAGCAGGACGTTCGGCGTACGGAGCGCCAGGCCGAGCTCGTGGGCCGGAAGGGTGACGTGGATCGGGTCCGAGCCGTGGCCGTAGACGACGGCGGGAACCTTGGCGTCACGGCGGATGGCGCGGGCGGCGCCCTTGCCGAACTCCGAGCGGACGGAAGCGGCGAGCTTGACCTCGGACATGTTGCACTCCTCGTAGAAGGTGACGAAAAAGGTGGTCACCCGGCCACGACTGGCGATGGCCTGCTACGAAGAGCGCGTCGATAACGGACCGCCGAACCGCTTACGCGGACGGCCTCCCTCGCCGAGCAACTACGGCAGTCTACCGGCCACCCGCCGTCCCACCCAACTGGATCAACCCGAGGGCCGGACCGTACCGCCCGGTGGCGTCATCCGCTGCGTCATCGGAGCGGCATGCGCGACGAACAGGCGTCGAATCCGGCCGGCCCAGGCAGAACCACGTCGCGGGCGTCGAAGGAAGACGCCACCTCGCGACGGAGGAGACATGCCCAGGAGAACCGGTCCCGTTGTCCGCGCACTCGCGCTCTTGTCGGCCGCCGCGGTGATACTCGCCGCACCGACCGCCTCCGCGCAGGACGGGCCGACCGTGCCCCGGTCGGCCCGTCCTGCGCG
>NZ_MWIG01000664.1:0-2429 GCF_002156145.1 Streptomyces sp. NRRL B-24572
ATGGGCGCTCCGCACCCGTACCGCCGCCGACTCCCGCCTCGCCACCGTCATCGAGGTCCGCGCCCAGGACGCCCCCGGCCTGCTCCACCGCATCGGCCGCGCCCTGGAGGGGGCGGCGGTACGGGTGCGGAGCGCCCATGTCTCCACCCTGGGCGCCAACGCCGTCGACACCCTGTACGTGACCCGCCCGGACGGCTCCCTCCTCCCGGACGAGGAGGCGATCGACCTGGCCCGGGCACTGGAGGAGGCGCTGCGGTGAATTCCTGAACCGGACCGTCCCCGCGCGCCGGATTCGGCGGGCGGGGGCACACACTTCGAGCGGCCCGATACCCTGGAGGGCAATCCGACCGCCCCCGACACCGAGGATCCGCGACCGCCGTGTTCGATACCCTCTCCGACCGCCTTGCAGCGACCTTCAAGAACCTCCGCGGCAAGGGCCGTCTGTCCGAGGCGGACATCGACGCCACCGCGCGCGAGATCCGTATCGCGCTGCTCGAAGCGGATGTCGCCCTGCCGGTCGTCCGCGCCTTCATCAAGCAGGTCAAGGAGCGCTCGCTCGGCGCCGAGGTCTCCCAGGCCCTCAACCCCGCCCAGCAGGTCATCAAGATCGTCAACGACGAGCTGATCGCCATCCTGGGCGGCGAGACCCGCCGTCTGCGGTTCGCCAAGACCGCGCCGACCGTGATCATGCTCGCCGGTCTCCAGGGTGCCGGTAAGACCACCCTCGCCGGAAAGCTCGGCCTCTGGCTGAAGAGCCAGGGCCACTCCCCGCTGCTCGTCGCCTGTGACCTCCAGCGCCCCAACGCCGTCACGCAGCTCTCCGTCGTCGCCGACCGCGCGGGCGTGGCCTTCTACGGCCCGCAGCCGGGCAACGGCGTCGGTGACCCGGTCCAGGTCGCGAAGGACTCGATCGAGTACGCGCGGACCAAGCTGTACGACGTCGTCATCGTCGACACCGCCGGCCGCCTCGGCATCGACCAGGAGCTGATGCAGCAGGCCGCGGACATCCGCGACGCCGTCAGCCCCGACGAGGTCCTCTTCGTCGTCGACGCCATGATCGGTCAGGACGCGGTCAACACCGCCGAGGCCTTCCGCGACGGCGTCGGCTTCGACGGCGTCGTGCTGTCCAAGCTCGACGGCGACGCCCGCGGTGGTGCCGCGCTCTCCATCGCGCACGTCACCGGCAAGCAGATCATGTTCGCCTCCAACGGCGAGAAGCTGGACGACTTCGACGCGTTCCACCCGGACCGCATGGCGTCCCGCATCCTCGGCATGGGCGACATGCTCTCCCTCATCGAGAAGGCGCAGCAGACCTTCGACGAGGAAGAGGCCGCCAAGATGGCCTCGAAGCTCGCCTCGAAGAAGGGCGAGGGCTTCACGCTCGACGACTTCCTGGCCCAGATGGAGCAGGTCCGCAAGATGGGCTCCATCTCCAAGCTGCTCGGGATGCTGCCCGGCATGGGCCAGATGAAGGAGCAGATCGCCAACATCGACGAGCGCGACGTCGACCGCACGGCCGCCATCATCAAGTCGATGACCCCGGCCGAGCGCCAGGACCCGACCATCATCAACGGCTCCCGCCGTGCCCGTATCGCCAAGGGTTCCGGCGTCGAGGTCAGCGCGGTCAAGGGCCTGGTCGAGCGGTTCTTCGAGGCCCGCAAGATGATGTCCCGCATGGCGCAGGGCGGCGGCCTGCCGGGGATGCCGGGCATCCCGGGCATGGGCGGCGGTCCCGGCCGGCAGAAGAAGCAGGTCAAGCAGGCCAAGGGCAAGCGCAAGAGCGGCAACCCGATGAAGCGCAAGGCCGAGGAGCAGGCCGCGGCCGAGCGCCGCGAGCAGGCACAGGCCGGCGGCGCCTTCGGTCTGCCGGCGGCGGGGCAGACCCCGAAGGACTTCGAGCTCCCGGAGGAGTTCAAGAAGTTCATGGGCTGATCGGTCCGGTGTGAGGGGCCCGGGGCGGTGCGAAACCGCCCCGGGCCCCTTTTCATCCCTCCGGACCGCCCGCGATGCCCGATTTATCCCGCTCTTCGATACTGGGGCCACTGCCGCCCCGAGGAGAGCCACGTGGCCAACCCCGTACCCCCGCGCGACCGGCCCGACCAGCCCTGGCGCTCGGAAGGGGCACCGCCGCCCCCGTCGCCGAAGAAGAAGATGCCCGGGGGCTGGGGCGGTCTCATCCTCACCGCGCTCGTCGTGTACCTGATCGCCAACCTCGTGCTCTCGTTCTTCAACGAGGGCGAGGGCCCGACGATCTCGTACACCGAGTTCGACAAACAGGTCGCCGCCGGGAACGTCACCAAGATCTACTCCAAGGGCGACGCGATCCAGGGGCAGCTGAAGAACAAGCAACCCGTCCCCGACGGCAAGGGCGACTACACCAAGTTCCGGACCCAGCGGCCCGCCTTCGCCGACGACGGCCTGTGGGCGCA
>NZ_MWIG01000665.1:0-1555 GCF_002156145.1 Streptomyces sp. NRRL B-24572
GCGCGGCTTCCGCGTCGAGCTGGACGAGATCGCGCTCGCCATCGAGGACCACGACTGGGTCAAGAACGCGGCGGTCATCGTCAAGGACGAGCCCCGCACCGGCTTCCAGAACCTCGTCGCCTGCGTGGAGCTGTCGCCGAAGGAGGCGGCCCTGATGGACCAGGGCAACCACGGCGCCCACCACCAGTCCAAGGAGTCGAAGCTCCAGGTCAAGGCCCAGCTGTCGAACGCCGGCACCCGCGAGGACGCCGAGCTGGCGGGCTGCCCGGTGGTGGAGCTCCCGGGCGGGACGCCCACCGAGCGGATGCGCCGTACGGTCTTCGCCCGCAAGACGTACCGCTTCTACGAGGGCGGCGAGGTCACCCGCGCCGACGTCCTCGCGGCCCTGGCCCGCCGTCCCGAGGGCATCGGCTCCCGCCGGGTCGGCAGCCTCGCGGCGGCCGACCTCGGTGAACTCCTGCGCTGGTTCGGACAGTTCACGAGCGAGGAGCGGCTCCTCCCGAAGTACGGCTACGCCTCACCGGGCGCGCTGTACGCGACGCAGCTGTACGTGGAGGCGCGCGGGATCGCGGGCCTGGACCCGGGCACGTACTACTACCATCCGGTCCGCCACCGCCTGTACCTGACGGAGGCGCTCCCGGCCATGGGCGACCTGGCCATGGGCGAACCGTCCCTCCGCCTCCGCTTCCGGGGCAAGCGGGAGGCCATCGAGCCCGTCTACAAGAACAACATCCAGGAGGTCCTGGAGATCGAGACCGGCCACATGGTGGGCCTCTTCGAGGAGATCCTGCCCGGGTACGGCCTCGACGTCCGCGCGTGCGCCGACGGCGCGTGGGAGGTCGTCCCGTACGACGAGGGGGCGAGGGTGCGGACCGACCCGGAGGTGGACGTCTACGTCCAGGCCCACGGGAACCGCGTCCCGGACCTCCCCCAGGGCCAGTACGCCTACGTCCAGGGCGAGTTGAAGGAGATCTCTTCCTCCCTCGTCGAGAAGAAGCACGTCATCGCCATCAACCAGGCGGTGTACGAGCGGTCCTCGCTCGGCGTCACCGTCGTCAGCCGGACGGCGGCCACAGGGCGCGCGTACGTCGACCTCGGCCGGACCCTCCAGCGTCTCCAACTCGGCGGCCACGGACTCGGGTTCATGTCCTCCGGCTACAGCTCCAAGTCCGGCCACCCCCTCCCCGCCGCCCGCCGCGTGGACGAGATCCTGACGGCGGCGGGACGGGCGACCGGCCCCTCGTACTTCTTCGTCGGCGGCCGGGTGAGCGAGGAGCAGCGGCTGAGCGAGGGGATGCACGAGGACACGGTCCACATGAAGGGCCCGGCGGAGATGATCCGGGACGACCTCGTGCACCACCTGCCGGACTACATGATCCCGAACCGGGTCGTGGTCCTGGACCGGCTGCCCCTGTCGGCGAACGGCAAGGTGGACACGAAGGCGCTCGCCGACCTCGCCGTGGTCAACGCCGGCCTGCACGGCCGCCCGCACGTCCTGCCCCGTACGCGTACGGAGGGCAGGCTCGCGGAGATCTGGGCGGCCGTGCAGGCCGGC
>NZ_MWIG01000666.1:0-3658 GCF_002156145.1 Streptomyces sp. NRRL B-24572
TACGCCCGGGCGGCGACGGCCGAGGCCGAGCGGGAGTGGCCGGTGGCGAGGGCGGGCTCGGCGCGGACCGGTCCTTCGAGGAGGCGGCGCAGGCGGGCGGTGCTGCGGGCGGAGGCGCCCGCGCCGTCGGCGCCTTCGGCGAGGAGCGTGGAGAGGAGGGCGATCCGGGCCTGGCCGGCCCGGAGGGTGCCGGTGAGCAGGGCTCCGGCGGCGACGAGGTCGACCGCGCCGCCGCCGGTGTATATCTCGGCGAGCGGCCCCGCGGGGACGCGGGTGGTGACGGCGACGAGGACGCCCCGGGCGACCGCGTCGGCCACGGCGGCGGCGATCTCGGGGGTGGCGTTGCCCGCGCCGGTGGCGACGAGGACGATGCCCCGGGCGCCCGCGGAGACGGCCGCGTTCAGGAGGAACGGGTCGCCGTCGGAGTGGTGCGTGATGATGTCGACCCGGGGCAGCGGAGTGGCGTCGGGGCCGGTGGCCCCGGGGTTCGCGGTCCGGGCGGCGGCCGGCAGGGGCAGCGGGGCGGGGCGCTCCGGCTGCCGCTCGATGTCGACGCGGGAGAACCCGACGCGGCCGAGGCGCTCGGCGGAGGGGTCGGAGAAGGCGTCGGCGGCGAGGGTCTGGGTCTTCACGGTGCCGCGTGCCGCGTGGACGCGTCCGTCGAAGACGACGAGGACGCCGAGGTCGCGGACGGTCGCGGCGACCTGGAGCGCGTCGTAGAGGTTGCCGGGACCGTCGCCGTCTCCGGTGCCGAAGGGCCGCTGGGCGCCGGTGAGGACGACCGGGCGGGAGTCGGCGTGGTGGAGGTCCAGGAGGAAGGCCGTCTCCTCCAGGGTGTCGGTGCCGTGGGTGACGACGATGCCGTCGACGCCGGGGTCGGCGAAGGTCTCGTGGACGGTGCGCAGGAGGGCGAGCTGGTGGGCCGAGGTCATGCGGGAGCTGTTCACGTTGAACAGGTCGACGACCTCGACGGTGACGCCCTCGGGGAGGGGGGCGGTGGCCAGGACGTCGTCTCCGGAGGCGTCGGCCGCGTAGCCGGTGCCCTGCCAGCGGCTGGCGATCGTGCCCCCGGTGCTGATGACGACGATCCGGCGCGCTCCCCCGTCGTTCGTCCGCTTCATGCCTGCCGTCCTCACTCCGTACCCATATCTCCTGCGGTCGCAACGATAGGACAGGAGGCGCGCAAGGCGATTGCGAAATCAGCCCCTGGCCTGTTTCGTCGTGGTAGATAATTGCGCCATGGACCGAATCGATCTCCACATCTTGCGCGAGCTCCAGAACGACGGCCGGCTGAGCAACCAGGAGCTGGCCCAGCGGGTCGGGCTCAGCGCCTCCCCCTGTCTGCGCCGGGTGCGCCAGCTGGAGCAGGACGGGGTGATCCGGGGCTACCGGGCGATCATCGACCCGGAGGCGGTGGGGCGCGGCTTCGAGGTGCTCGTCTCGGTCGAGGTGAAGCGGGACCGGGAGACGGTGGAGGCCTTCGAGGAGGCCCTGCAGGACGTGCCGGACGTGATCGAGGCGTACCGGCTGTTCGGGAGTCCCGGCTGTCTGCTGCGGATCGCGGTGGCGGACCTCGCGGCGTACGAGCGGCTGTGGATCGAGCGGCTGACGACGCTCACCGGGGTCACCGAGGTGAACTCGCAGATCATCATGAAGCGGATCAAGGAGCCGAAGGGGATGCCGGTGGACGTCCGGGGCGTCTGAGACTCCCGGTTCCGCCGTATGCGAGAACGTCACGGAACAGCCTCCTCCGCGTTACATGACAGGTACCTGACGTGTGCCACCCTCCCGATGACACGTAGTCAACACGCGTAGACAGCAGATCGGTCGAGTCGCCGTCCGCCGTCCCGCGCGTGCCGTCCCCGGGAAAGGGCCCCCCATGTCCGTTGTGCGGACCGGCAGATGGAAGGTGTGGGCGGCGGCCGTCGCCGCCACCCTCGTCGGCGTCACGCTCCCCACGGTCGCCGCGACTCCCGCGAGTGCCACGACGACCGCGTACGACACCACGTACTACAAGGACGCGATCGGCAAGACCGGCACGAGCCTCAAGTCCTCGCTGCACGCCATCATCAGCAGCCAGAGCAAGATCTCGTACGACGCGGTCTGGAACGCGCTGAAGGTCACCGACCAGGACCCGAACAACACCAACAACGTGCTCCTGCTCTACAGCGGCGTCTCGCGCAGCAAGTCCCTCAACGGCGGCTCCGTGGGCGACTGGAACCGCGAGCACACCTGGGCCCAGTCCCACGGCAACTTCGGCACCTCGGCCGGCCCGGGCACCGATCTGCACCACCTGCGCGCCTGCGACGTGCAGGTCAACAGCACCCGCGGCAACAAGGACTGGGACAACGGCGGCAGCCCGGTCAGCGGCGCGCCGGGCGCCTACACGGACAGCGACTCCTTCGAGCCGCGCGACGCGGACAAGGGCGACGTCGCCCGCATGATCCTGTACATGGCCGTCCGGTACGAGGGTGACGACGGCTGGCCCGACCTGGAGCCCAACGAGTCGTCCACCAACGGCAGCGTCCCCTTCCACGGCCGCCTCTCGATCCTGAAGCAGTGGAACCAGCAGGATCCGCCGAGCGCCTTCGAGGAGCGCCGCAACGACGTCATCTACAACACGTACCAGCACAACCGGAACCCGTTCATCGACCACCCGGAGTGGGTCGAGGCGATCTGGTAGCCCGAGCGCCACGGAAGTGACGGAGCCGGGCCGGACGTGACGCGGCCGGCCCGGCTCCCCCCATGTCAGCCCCTAAGCCTGACCGCTTCCGATGCCTTCAAACGCGAAATCGCGGATCGTCTCACGTTTTCAAAGGACCGACTCCGACAATCCAAAGCCGTTATCCAGCCGTTACAAACGGTGACTTTGACCGTTTTTGATCGAATTTGCCATGCGCTCGGGAGCGGGTTCCCGGCACGGAGAGCGTCGGCGCAACTATCACGCCTCCACCGCCCCGAACAAGACCTCCGACCCAGGAAGTTCCGCGGTCCACTCGGTAGCTTCGGCGCCCATGACCACTGCCCCCCTGACATCCCTGGTCGGCGGCGTCTCCGTCGGCCCGGCCGAGATCGCGGACGGCGCCGCACTCTGGCGGATCGCCCGCGGCTCGGACGAACTCGACCTCAACTCGCCGTACAGCTATCTGCTGTGGTGCCGTGACTTCGCCGGCACGACCGCCGTCGCCCGTGACGCCTCCGGACGGCCGGTGGGCTTCGTCACCGGATATCTGCGGCCCGAGGCGCCCGGGACGCTCTTCGTCTGGCAGGTCGCCGTGGAGGGTTCGCACCGCGGAACCGGGGTAGCCGGGACCCTGCTCGACGCTCTGGCCGCCCGGGTGGCGGCCGAGCACGGACTCGACCGGGTGGAGGCGACCGTCACACCGGGGAACCTGGCGTCCGACCGGCTCTTCCGGTCCTTCGCCCGCAGGCACGGCGCCGACCTGGCCCACGAGGTCCTGTTCCCGTCCGCCTCCTTCCCCGTGGCGGGACACGAGGCCGAGGTGCTCTACCGCATCGGCCCCCTCGCGCCCCCGGCGTCCTGAGCCGACCCCGGCGTCCCGGACCCGCACGACTCCCCGCACCACACCCTGGAGAAGAGACCTCGTGACCCTGACCGACATCGCCGCCCCCTCTGTCTTCGAGACCGTCGAATCGG
>NZ_MWIG01000667.1:0-3241 GCF_002156145.1 Streptomyces sp. NRRL B-24572
TTCGGCGGGCGGCCCGCCCCGGGCACGGATCCGGCCGTGCCGTTCGTCGACTGCGACAACCGGGGCGGCGCCCGGGAGGCGGTGCGGCATCTGGTGGGCCTCGGGCGGCGGAACATCGCGCACGTCTCGGGTCCCGCCGACCAGACGTCCGCGATCGACCGGATCCACGGCTACCGGGACGTCCTCCTGGACGCCGATCCCGGGCTGCTGTGCCGGGGCGACTTCACGGAGGAGAGCGGCGCCCGTGCGATGGCGGAGCTCCTCGACCGGCGGCCGGACGTCGACGGCGTGTTCGTCGCCAACGACCTGATGGCGTCGGGGGCGTTGCGGACCCTGCGGGAGCGCGGGCTGCGGGTGCCGGAGGACGTGGCCGTCGTCGGCTTCGACGACATGGCCTCGGTCGCCGAGAGGACCACTCCCCCGCTCACCACCGTCCACCAGGACATCGAGGGCATGGGCCGGCTGATGGTGAAGCTGCTCATGCGGCTGCTCGACGGGACCGGTCCCGAGGTCCCGGCCTCCGTGATCACCCCGACCTCGCTGGTCCGCCGCGCCTCCGCCTGACGTCGTACGGGAAGGCGACGGGTCCGGGCGACGTCGTACGGAAAAGCGGCGGGCCCGGGTGGGTTTCCCGGGCCCGCCGCCTTCCCGTACGGGGGTCAGTCGTACGGGATGACGAGGACGGACCGGTCCGTGCCCGTCTGGAGCCGTGAGTCGCCGTTCCCTATCGCGCTCCAGACCTCCAGGCGGACCGTTCCGCCGCGCAGGTCGCCGAGCGTGCCGGTGGCGGACTTCAGGCCGCGTGTCTGGTTGTACTCCTCCCAGCCGGCGACCGGGTCCGTCGCGAAGTACTGGTAGGTCTCCGTCCGGTCGAAGGTGCCGTCGCCGGTGAGGTCGTAGCTGATACGGGCCTGCTGGCCGAGGCCGACCGCCGTGCCGGCGTCCACCTGGAGGCGGAAGGCGGTCGAACCGCCGCTCCTGAGGGTGCCGTTGACGTTCTTGACCTCGTAGACGAGCGGCCGGTTCGGCGTGCCGTCGTAGTTGGCGCCCTGCGCGGAGACGATCGTGTCGCTGCCCGCCGTGGCTCCGGTGGCCGTGGTGAGGGTGCCGCCGGTGCGGAGCTGGAAGGTGTTTCCCGTGGAAGGGCCGGGGCCGGGGTCGGTGCTGCCCGTTCCGGTGCCGGTCGCGGTGGAGCGGGCGGGGACCGTGAGGGACGCGCCGTCGGAGAAGGTGACCGTGCGGGCGGTCGTGCCGTGGTTGTGGGCCACGTAGGTGCGGGTGGTGCCCTTCAGGAAGACGGCGGAGGTGGGGATGGAGCCGGTGACCGTGGCGTCGGGGGCGCCGAGGGTGTCGAGGGCCGTGAGCCAGTGGTAGGTGTGGGCCTTCGACTCCCCCGCCTCCGGGGTGTAACCGGCGTTGCCCGCGTCCCACTTGGCCTTCGCGGCGCCGGGGTCGGCGAGGGACTGGAACTCCCAGAGGATGTCGCGCCATTCGACGGCGGGGCCGCCGTTCTCGCGTTCCATCTCGGCGATGTTGCGCCGGACGGCGTCCTTGTGGCCGGCGAGGTGGAGCGAACCGCCCGTGACCGGAAGCGCGTTGATGCCGTGGATCTCCTCCGGGTTCGCGGTCCACCAGGTGGAGTAGGCGGCGCCGCTGCCCCAGACCATGCCGACGGTGTCGTGCTGGAAGGCGGCCGGGAAGACCTGCTGGTCGGCGTCGAACCAGTACTGGGCGACGGCCTCGCCCTCGGTGGTCAGCAGGTAGGTGCCGAGGTCGCGCAGCTGGGTGTCGCCGGTGGCCGAGCCCCAGAGGACGAGGGCCGCGCTCAGGTTGGTCGACTCCGAGGAGGACTCCTGGTTGTTGCCTGCGGCGAAGCCCTGGTGGCCGCTGGCCCAGCTGTGGCCGGCGTAGACGTCGAAGCCGCGCAGGAAGGGGAAGGCGCTGTCGGTGCGGCTGGGGTCGGCGGTGTCGCGGACCAGGGTCTTGACCATGGCGCCCCACGCGGAGTCGGCGGCCCAGGCAGGGTCGTACTGGGCGACGATCGCGGCCGCGTACACGTAGTAGCCGTAGTGGAAGTGGTGGTCGTTGAGTTCGGTGTCGCTGCCGTAGGAGGCCGGGTAGCCGATGAGGGTCTTCCAGGTCCGGTCGTACGAGAACTCGTTGGCGCCCCCGGCCGTGAACCAGTCCTGGAGGCGGCCCTTGATCAGCCCGAGGAGCTTGTCGCGGATCGCGCCCTCGCCGATCTGGTCGGCGAGCGGGACGAGTTGGGCGAGCTTGCCGAGGGCCTTGCCGGTCCAGTACGTGTCGACGGCGCCGGAGAAGGGGTCGGCGGAGTTCGCGACCTCGTTCAGGTAGCCGCGCAGCCGTGCGGGGTCCACGCCGGCGCCCGGGAGTCCGGGCAGGGTGGCGGCGGCCCGCTGGGAGGTCGTGAAGGAGGCGGACTCGCGGACCTTCATGGTGCCGCGCGGCGAGGCGTACGCGTACGGGGTGAGCGGATCGGTGGTGTGCAGCCACTGGTGGCGGTAGAGCGCCTGGAGGGTGCCGCGTTCGGTGCCCTCCTTCGCCTCGGTGGTGAGGGTGTAGGTGGCGCGGACGGTCCCCGCGTCGTAACTCCAGTTCACCGTCGACCCGGTGACGAAGCTGTACGCGTACTTCCGGTAGGTCGCGAGGGCGTCGGTGGAGGGCAGGACGGCGACGGAGAAGTAGTCCTTGCCGCCGAGACCGGCGGTGACGGTCGAGCCGGAGACGTTCCAGTCGGTGCCGGTGGGCGCGAAGAGGGCGTAGTGGTGGCCCGCGACGGTGATGCCGAGGACGTTGCCCTGGTCGGCGAAGACGGTGGGCGCCTCGGCGGTGGTGACACGGGCGTCGCCGCCGGTGCCCTTGGCGTACACGAAGGGCAGGCCGTGGCCGATGGTGGTGCGCAGGGTGCGGGTGCCGTCGGACCAGTAGGGGGTGACGGTCCAGTCGGACCAGGCGTCGGCCCTGGTGTCGGGCGAGTTGAGGCCGGTGAGGCCGAGGGTGAGGTCGCGTTTGTGGGCGAACTCGTACTGGCGTCCGTCACCGACGATCGCGGGGCTGGTCGGGTAGCCGATCTCCAGGCCGCCGGCGACGGCCTGGTAGGTGAGCGGGTGGCCGTACATGGGGGTGGAGTACGGGTTGCCCCCGTACCGCTGGAAGGCGAGGGAGGACCACCAGTCGTTGGTGGGGACCGGCTTGCCCTGGGCGGCGGGGGTGACCTTGG
>NZ_MWIG01000668.1:0-2684 GCF_002156145.1 Streptomyces sp. NRRL B-24572
CAGCGGCCAGGGGCGGGCGGGGGCGGGCAGGAGCCGCTCCAGGAAGGCGTAGCGGCTGCGCAGCGCCTCGGGGTCCTGCCGGGCGTGGCCCTGGACGTGCTGCCACCAGGCGGCGATCTCGCCCCAGGTCGGGGCGGACAGCGAGCCGCCGAACTCCTGCACCGACAGGGCGGCGGTCAGACCGGCGAAGGCGAGCCGGTCGGCGAGCGGCCAGTCGGCGAGGGTGCCGGTGACGAAACCGGCGACGAAGACGTCCCCTGCGCCGGTCGGATCGAGCGCGGAGACCTGGATCGCGGGCACCTCGGCGGTCTCACCGGTGCCGCCGTCGACGGCGTAGGCCCCCTCGGAACCGAGGGTGACCACGGCGTAGCGGACCTTGTCGGCGAGGGCGCGGGCGGCGGCCCGGGGGCAGTCGGTGCGGGTGTAGCGCATCGCCTCGGCGGCGTTCGGCAGGAAGGCCTCGCAGTGCTGGAGGTCGGTGAGCCCGGCGAGATCCCAGCGGCCGGTGTCGTCCCAGCCCACGTCGGCGAAGACCTTGGCGCCGCCGCGGGCGGCCTGGGCGACCCAGTCCTCGGAGCGGCCGGGCACGAGGGAGGCGACGGCCGCGCGCGCGTGCGGCGGGTAGGCGGGCAGGGCGCCGTCGAGCGGCGGGGCCTCGTGGCCGTGCGAGACCATGGTGCGCTCGCCCTCGTAGGCCATGGAGACGGTGACGGGCGAGTGCCACCCGGGCACGGTCCGGGAGAGCGAGAGGTCGATCCCCTCGCCCTGCTCCAGGGCGTCCCAGCAGTACTCGCCGTAGTGGTCGTCGCCGAACGCGGCGGCGAGGGAGGTCCGCAGTCCGAGCCGGGCGAGGGCGGTGGCCATGTTGGCGACGCCGCCGGGGCTGGACCCCATGCCGCGGGCCCATGACTCGGTGCCGCGCACGGGGGCGGAATCGAGCCCGGTGAAGATGATGTCCAGGAAGACGGTGCCCGTCAGGAAGACGTCACAGGCGGGGTCGGTGGGCTCGCGCAGACACACCAACGGGTCGACCCCGGCGTCGTTTTGCGGCTGCTCTCCCCTTGCTGTGGTCACGGCAGGCTCCCCGGTCGTGGTGCGGATCAGATCAGTGTGCCCGATGGGGGTGGGGTGACGGGCGGGACGCACAAAAGGAGCGCTGCTTACCCCCGAACCCCACCCCCAAACCGAAAGTGACCCGGATCACGTACCGAACCGGCGGAAACCACCTTCTCCCGCCACTCACCTGCTTGATACACATGGTTCGCGACCCCGTGCCCCCGCGCACACCACCGGGCGCTCCACCCCTCCCCTTCCGTTCCTGGGAACGCCCATGTCCTCGCGGACCCGCCGCTCGGGGGCCCTCGTCGCCCTCGTCGCCCTCTTCACGGCCGGCTACCTCGCCCCGTACCTCCTGCCGACCGTCGTCGGCCGGCTCTCCGCCGGACTCGGCCTCACCCCCGCCCAGGCGGGCCTGATCGGCTCCGTCCTGCTCCTCGGCTCCTCCACGGCCGGCTTCACGCTCGCCGCGCGCGGACACCGGGTCGGCCCGCGCCGAGCGGCCCGCACGGGCCTGCTCGCGATGGCCGTCGGATACGGCTCCGCCGCCGCGACCGCCTCCGTACCGCTGGTGGTCGCGGGCGCGGTCCTCGGCGGCCTCGGCTCGGGCACGGCGACGGCGGTGGCCGTGGCCGGAATCGCCGGCCGACGGGACCCGCACCGCGCCTCGACCCTCGGCCTCCTGGCCGTCTCGGCCACGGCGGGCGCCCTGTACCTGACCCTGCCGCACCTGGGCGGCGGCCACGCCGCCCCGCTCCTCGCGATCGCCTGCACGGCGACCCTGGTGTGGCCGTTCACGGCCCGCCTCCCCCACGCCGCTCACGCGGTACGGGAGACGGCGACGGCCTCGGGCCCCCTCCCCCACCGACGGGCGGGCGCCGTGCTCGCCGGGGGCATCCTGGGCTGGTCGCTCGCGCAGAACGCGCTCTGGGGCGTGAGCGGCCGCATCGGCCTCACCCAGGCGGGCCTCTCCGAGGTCACCGTGGGCGCGGTCTTCGCGGCGGCACTCGGCGCGGGCCTCGCCGGCGTCACGGCGGCGGGCGCACTCGGCTCCCGCCTGGGCCGGGCGGTCCCGATCGGCGCGGGCACGGTGGCGATCGCGGGCTGCGTCCTGCTGAGCTCGACCGCGGAAAGCCTCGCCGGCTTCGCCACGGGCGAGATCCTCTGGAACGCCGTCTACCCGGTGGTCCTGTCCTACCTCCTGGGCCTGGCGGCCTCCCTGGACCCGCGCGGCCGCTGGGCCGTCATGGTCGGCTCGGCCTCGTCCCTGGGCGTGGCCTGCGGCCCGGTGACCGGCAGCCTCCTCTCGGAGCACGCCGGCTACCCGGGCATGGGCCTGACCCTGTGCACCCTGCTCCTGCTGGTCGCCGCCCCCATGACGGCAGTGGCCCGCCACGCCTCGGGCCGCCCCCTGGTCCCGGGCTCGATCCACCGCCGCGACCTCCTGCTCCGGCGCTCCCATCTGGGGGACCAGGGAGGTCCCCGAGCCCCGGCCCGCGAGCACCGCCGCCGGCGCCCCGCCGCGGCGGTGGATCGAGCCCGGGACCAGGGGGCGGCCCGAGGCGTGGCGGGCCACTGCCGTCATGGGGGCGGCGACCAGCAGGAGCAGGGTGCACAGGGTCAGGCCC